>NC_015427.1 GCF_000204565.1 Clostridium botulinum BKT015925 | reverse complement strand
TAACTAAGTTAATAGAAAAAAATACACAAAATAGTTGACTTACGCAAAAATTAGAATTATAATGAGTATAAAGACGACGAAGGAGGTAAAATTTATGAAATCCCAACAAACAGTTTTAGAAATGCTTAGTAAGCTAAAAGAGTTAAACGAAACAAGCTTAGAAAATGTTAGTAAAGTAGTTGATGCTTGTTTAGTTGTACAAGCATTAAGCAGTATGAATTTAAAAGCAGATAAGGTTATTACACAAATAAGATAGGAGGTATTTTTATGAATAAGATAGTTCTAATAAATAATAAAGGATTAGAAGTTAAAGAGTTTAATGGACAAAGAGTAGTTACTCTAAAAGATATAGATTGGCTACATCAAAGAGTTGCTGGAACTGCTGGAAGAAATTTTAGAGAGAATTCAAAGCACTTTATTGAAAATGTAGATTTTTTCATCATAAAAGGGGAAGAATTAAAGCAATTAAAACAGACAACGAATTTCGTCGGCAGTAATGCTAGAGAAATAATTCTACTAACTGAAAGTGGTTACTTAATGCTAGTAAAAAGCTTTACTGACGATCTAGCCTGGGATGTACAAAGAAAAATAGTAAATAGTTACTTTAGAATTAAACAACATAAACAGTTAAGTCCTATGGACCAATTAAAATTGCAATATCAAGTGTTAGAGCAGCATGATAATAAGCTTATTGCTATAGAATCTAAAGTTAGTGCATTAGAAAACAAAATGACAATAGACTATGCACAACAAGAAGAATTAAGCAGTTTAGCTAAAAGAGTAGTAGTACAAGCGCTTGGTGGTAAAAATGCTCCAGCATATAAAATACTCAATAAAAAAGCATTTTCAACACTATGGAATGACTTTAAAAGAATAATGCAAGTCAATAGTTATAAGAATACTGCGGTAAAACAATTTTATAGAGCAAAAGAAATAATCAATAACTGGCAGCCTAATGCAGATTTAAACTTAATGATATTAGGTGCTAATTCACAACAAGTAATGTGCTAGAGAGGTGCTGACATGGCAGTAATTAGAGTTATAAAAGATAAGCAAAATCCATACATGATGATAAATAAAAGTTTCATATATGATGCACGATTAAGTTTAAAATCTAAAGGATTAATGAGTTACTTTTTAAGCAGACCGGATAATTGGGAATTCTATCAAACAGAGATAAAAAAACATACAACTGATAGGGATAGAGCAATAAGTAGTGCAATTCAAGAACTAATAACGTGTGGATATATAAAAAGAAATAGTAAAAGAGGTGAACATGGAAAATTCAAAGGTGGTTATGACTATGAAGTTTATGAAACACCTATAGATGTAGATTCACCGAAACTACAAAATGCCGAACCGGCAAAATGCCAAAACGGAGAAATGCCGAACCGGCAAAATGACGTACTACTAAATAATGAATCTTTACTAAATAATGATTTTAAAGTAATTAATGAATTTAATAATAAGAAGAAGGAAATTGAGAATCCATTAATTGTATATGAAAATAATATATTTCCAACACCAGGAGTAATCGACATTGAATCTATAAATAGTTGGACAGATAAATTAGGAGCAGACATAGTTGTATATGCAATTAACATAGCAGCTAAAGCAAATGCTAGAAGGCTTAATTATATAGAAAAAATATTAATAGATTGGGAAAGACAAGGAATTACAACATTAGAACAGGCACAAGCTTATACTGCTAATAGAAGTAATAAGAAAAAACAAGTAACGTTAATATAAAAAAAGAAAAAGTTGATTCATTTAACAACTATGACCAACGTTCTTATGATTTTAATGACTTAGAAAAAAATTACTAGGATGGGATAGAGAAGATACGCAAAAATAGTAGATTATGAACTAAGAAAGGGGTATAAAAATGAAAGAAATATTAACAATGGGAGATGTTACAAAGGATTTTACACGATTAGGTATAGAGATAAGACAAACTTATAATGGGGCAGATTATGGGGTAGTCGAAGTTACAGAAGAAGAATTTAAAACACTATGTGATGAACCAGATGATATTTTTGGTGCTTGGGAAAAAAGTGGCTGGAGATATTGTGAAGGTAGCAATCAAGCTGTACCAGCTCAAAAGATTTTAATAATGAATAAAGAAATAGTTGCTTGGTATGACAATAGTGATGATTTTGATAGTGAAGAAGAAAAACGAACATATTTAGAAGAACATAACGGGATTATGCCATTAGAAAAGTTTCATGATTTACTACAATATTTATGTGAGGGAATGGGATGTTCACAACCACGAAATGTGTGTGCTTTAACTAAAGATTTAGCTAAATATAATTATATGAAATTAAGTGAATTATTTAAAATATATCAAGGTTCGCAAAAATAAAGATTGGAGGGGTTGGGATGGAGAAAGCTAAAGTTAAACTTGTAAAAGATAGTAGAAATAAAGAAGTTGCTATTTTTAATGGAAAATTTTATATAGGAAATATAGAGATAAATGAACTAGTTGATTTTTTAAAAGATGGAAGTATGGATATAAAAGAGTTAAATAAAAGATAAGTTCGCAAAAATAAAGAGTTATATAAATAGTATAAAGCGAACTAAATAAAAAGTGAGGTAAAAAAGAATGGAAGACAAAATAATTAAATTAGATGTAGATTCAAAAGAAGTATGCTTAAAAGCATTAAAAGATATAAATAGTAACCTTGGTTTTATGTTTGAACTAATTCAAAAAGACACATTAAGCGAAGAAATGAGAGATACACTATCAAAATTATTTGAATATAGAATGGCTGATATATCAAAAAAAACTGGTTATGATAGTTTATCAGCAAAAGTATTAGATGAAAAACATAAAGCTATACGTGAAGCTAATACTAAAATTCATGAGTTAGAGAGAAAATTAGGTAGTGAAGATTTAACAGATAAAATCAAAGAACAAATAAAATATCTAACAGGATTAGTTGATAAATGGTGGGATATAGAAGGTTTTAATTATATCAAAGAAATATTTTTTAGAAAATATGGTTCGCTTGAAGTTAATTTAGGCTTTTCATTTACAGATTTTTCAGCTAGTAGATATTCAGATAAACCAATAACAGCCAAAGAAGAGCATAAAAGTTGGATAGAAGAAGTTGTAGAACGTGGTTTTAAAATAGAAAAGTGTAAAGGTTATGGCTTTGTTTTAATAGACTGTGAAAGCAATAGACAAATGCTAATAGATATGATTAAAAATAGATTTCCTTCAGCTGAGATATTACAATTTGAAAATTATAATATCGCAAGAAAAAATGATGATGAAAATTTTGAAATAAGAAATTTAAAAATATTAATTACAGATATTAGAGATGTTAAAAATCTAGAAAATTATATTTCAAAATTCCACGAAATTGAAGAAGATTAACAAAAATAAAGGATATATAAAAATGAATAGATATAGAGTTGAATTCAGAATGAGTAATAAGAACTATGTTAGACAAGATTGCACAGAAGATAAGCTAGAAGAAGCCAAAAAGCTAATGAAAGAAAATCAAGAGCATGAGGGAAAAGGCAAATGTTATTATAGAAAATTCCCGTTGATGAAGAATTTAAAGGTGTATTTTTAGGAGGTAAGAGTGTGGCTGAAATTAAAATGTTAAAAATAAGTAAAGAGGATTTAGAAGAAGCAATACCTGGAATAGCAGCATTAAAACCAATCTTACAACAACAAGTTAGATTAGTAAATGAAAGTAAAAAACAAGGGGATATTGATGCGAAGCAGATAGGAAAACATTTTGATACTGCAATAAATTCAATGATAACTGTTTTAGAATATATGAATAATTCGCAAAAATAAAGAGGTGAGAGTATGAAATTAAAAATTATAACAAAACAAGGAGAGTTTGAAACAAATTCAGATTGGCAAATGGAACTACTCACAAGAAATTTAAATTTAGAAGGTTTTAATAGCAAACAAAATGAAATGGCAACTATAAATATAGGAGATTATATATTTAGAAAAGGAGACGTAATTAGAGTAGAAATAGTAAAAGACTAATTTAGATTTTTACTAATACATAAAAATAAAGGGGCGAAAAATGAGTAAAACTTTAAATAAACTTATAGAGAGCAAAAGAAAATATGTTGTTATATCTAATAGATACAAAGGAATAGCTGGTAGCTTATTGTTTTGGGGTAGGCATACAAAAGATAATGAAAAAAGAAGTTTTGGAGGGTATCAGAGTGACTTTAGTAAGTGTGAAAAATACACTCTTGAAGAAATAAAAGCTAGTAGATATGGATTCCCAATCTACGGTAAAGAGGTTCATAAAGATAATTATAGAGAATTTGAAGATTTTGCAATAGAAATAAAAAGGTTAAAGACGTTAGGTTATAGACCTATAACAATTTATTATAGATAATTCGCAAAAATAAAGTTGGAGGGGTAATATGTGTTGGATAGCCGAAATAACTGATATAGATAGCGAAATATGGAATAGTGATATTGAAGGAGATACAAGAAAAGAAGTTATTAAAGAAGGTATGAGAATGGCTAAGGAAGAAGGGTTAGTAACGTTTAGAATAGGTAGACAAATACCTATTGGTATACCTACACTTGATATTGATAGTATTTTAGAAGGTGCATATGACCAAGTATATGATGAAGTTGGTGAAGTTGCAGAAGGATTTTTAGAAGGGGTAACATCAGAACAACAAAAAGAGTTAGAAGAAAAACTAAATGAAGTTTTTTATAACTGGATTAAAAAACATAAGTTTGAACCAAGTTGTTATATTGTTGTTGATGATGAATTTATTGAGGTGAAGTAAGTTCGCAAAAATAAAGGATGGTGAAGTACAGAATGCAATATATAGCAAGTTTTAGTGGCGGTAAAGATAGTGTAGCTATGGTTCTTAAATTAATAGAACTAAATTATCCGTTAGATCGTGTAGCTTTTATTGATACTGGATTGGAATTTGGAGAACAGATAAATGTTATAAAAATATGTGAGAGAAGATTTAAAGAATTAAAACCTGGATTAAAATTTGATTGGATAAGACCAGAAAAAACATTTGAAGAACAATTTTATACTAAAATAAAAAAGGAAAAAACAAAGGGAAAATATACGGTTGGCCATACACAACAGCTTTTAATAGCTGGTGCAACGATAGATTAAAGATAAGACCTTTTAAAAAATACATGAAGCAATTTAAAGAAGAAACAGTAATTTATTTAGGTATAGCAGCAGACGAGCCTTCAAGATTAAAAAAACTACAAGCTAATAGGAAAGCTCCACTGGCGGAGTTAGGAATGACAGAAAAAGATTGTCTTAAATATATAAAAGAAAAAGGATTTAATAATCCTATGTACTGGAAGTTCGAAAGACTAGGTTGTTATTTATGTCCGAAACAAAAGTTGGATAGTTTAAAAAGTTTAAGAAGACACTATCCGGATTTATGGAAAAAGATGCTCATAATGGATGCAGATAGTCCAAAGACATTTAGAGCAGATGGAACTACATTAGCGGAATTGGAGCAAAAATTTAGAAACGAAGAGGATTATGAATACTTTAACTTAGTAGAAGCGAAATTATTTTATGGATGGAGTAAAGCATTAAGAAAATTTATTGGAGAAGATATAATGTTAAAAAGATATTGTTATTAAAAATAAATAATTTTTAACATTATATCTTAGAAAAACACTATTTTTGTTTGCAATAGAAGTACAAATAAGGGTATTTTAATAAATTAAAGCAGTACATTAAAATTAAAAACTACTGCAAAGGCAGTAATATAAAGACTTTAGAGTATATAGAAGTTTTAAGACAAAAGCATCGTTATGTCTTTAAAAGCATACAGAAAATTAAGAATATACAGAATAGTAAGGTAATTAAGTTAACATATAAAAATTTATGTAGAGTAAGAAAGTGAGTGAAGATAATATGAGTAAAGTGGAAGATCATAAGGATTTATGCAAGGAATTAAATGCATTATATGAATTAAAGAATAAAAAGTATGGTGACAGTTTTGGAAAGACTTATAAAGAATATGGACCATCAATGATATGCATTAGGCTTGATGATAAATTAAGCAGAGCAAAACAATTATTGCTAAAGGGAGAAGAAGGTACAGAAGATGAAAGTATAAGAGATACATTAATAGACTTAGCTAATTATGCACTTATGGGAATTATAGAATTAGAAAATAAATAAGAGGTGCAAAAAATATGGGGTATATGGAAGGGTTACTAAGCAGAGCAGTAAAGAGATTAGAAGAACATTTAAAAATAAAGGACAAGTATAGGAAAAGAGTTAGAAATAGAAATAGATTATATAAAAAGAAGTTAAGGTTAAATAGAAGATTGTAGGGGGAGAAGCATTATGGATAAGGAGAAGATAGAAAAAATAGTTAAACTTTATTTCGCTGGAGCTAGTGTAAAAGAAGCTATAGAAATAGTTAATATAGATAAAGAAATAAATTTAGAAGATATAAGAGTTAGTAGAGGTTGGAAGTATCAACAACTAAAGATGTAGGAGGAGTTCATATGGTAGATAAGAATATATTTACTAAATTTAAAAAGAAAGTAGAAAATGATTTAAAAAATTATCCTTATTGGTTAATAGCTATAGAATCAACAGGGTTAGGCTATCCAACGAGATGGAGTGGAGAAGCATCATCAAAAACAAATGTATCTTTCATAGAAGAAAATGTTATAGATGATATAGAAAAGGAAAGAAAGGTTAATTGTATAACAGGAGTATTAGAAAGATTAGATAATAATAGTAAAAAGATAATAGAAGAAGGTTATTTTAGAGATACATACAATAGAGAAGAACTCCAACAAGAGTTGGGATTAAATAAAAATAAATTCTATTATTTTAAAAATAGAGCATTAGAAAAATTTATGGTTGCATTGAATTATATATAATATTAAAAATAATATTAAAAAGTCAGAAAAAAGAGGGAAAGAATAGGGAAGAAATTATGGAAATGATTAAGAATGTATATTAAACTTATAGTAAGATGCCAGAAGTGGCAAAGGACAGTAAAATTAAATATGCAGTGGGGATTGCATTGGTGTAATAGTTCTGGATAAGGCACTCTATAATTGAGCGCCTTATATTTTTATAATTAAAAAATGAGGTGAGGATTGATGTAATATGAATTTCGTTGAACCTATACGAGATAGTCAAAAAGTCAATGACATACAGGCTTATCTCAAAAGAACAAATGAACGAGATTATATCTTATTTATTACAGGAGTTTATACAGGACTTAGAATAAGTGATATATTAAGACTTAAAGTTAAGGATGTCAGAGATAAAAGATTTATATATCTTAGAGAAAAGAAAACATCTAAACAGAATATTATAGAAATAAATAAATTGTTAGAGAAAGAATATAGATGGTATTGCAAGGATAAGGAACTGGATGAATACTTAATAAAGAGTAGAGAAGGAGTTAACAAAGCTATTAGTAGAGTTCAAGCTTATAAGATAATTAAAGAAGTAGGCAAGAATTTTGGGGTTGATAACTTAGGTACTCATACTTTAAGAAAGACTTTTGGCTATCATTATTATAAGCAGACAAAAGACGTGGCTACACTTATGAAAATGTATAATCATAGTGATCCTAGTATTACTCTTAGATATATTGGAATAATTCAAGATGAAATGAATAGAGCTAGAAGGAATTTTAGTATCTAATTTATTTTTTTAGGTATACAGTTTAACAAAATAGATTGATGTTAAATTGATATTTAGAAAAATAAATCTAAGCTAGAATAATTAACGGCTACGGAATATAGAATGAGTTTAACAGAATATTAGATAAGTTAAACATAACAACAAAAATAATCCTAATATGGTATAATATATTATATTAGGAGGTGGGAATATGGCAGATGGGAAAGCGAAACAAGAACATGTACAAAAAGCATATGATGAATTAGTAAATGAAATAAAAGAATCTATACAAAATAAGAAGTAGAATATGAAAGACTAGAAGTAGAAAGAATAAAATATGAAATGCGTATGGAGTTACAGTTTGCTAGCACATGTAATACTACTAGAGATGAGAATTTCTTAAATGAAACTTATTCGAAAGAAAAAGCAATAAAAGATGAATTAGTTATATTAAAAAAGAGATTATCAATGTGTGAAGAATGTATAAAAGAATATTGGATTTAATAATTAAGAACCTAACAGGGTTCTTTTTTTATTGCAGTAAAAGAAGGTGGAGAAGGATGAAAATATTAACAGATATAATGTTTATACTAAATGTTTTATTAGCAATGTATTATAAATTTAAAAAGAAAGATGCAGGAGAAGTATTATGGTACTTAGGAATTGCAATAATGATGTTAGTAACGCATTTAATATGGAGGGTTTAAGGAGGAGAAGTAATGGCAGTAAAATGTGATACTTGTAATAAAGATTTTGAAATAGAAATTAAAACAAAATATCAATTTGGTTTAGAGATACAATACTTTATATGTCCTCATTGCAGCAGAAAATATACTTATGTAGTTATAGATAATTACATAAGAGAAAGACAGAAAGAAGTACAGGAGCTAAGAGATAAGATAAATAAATGTACTAAGCAAAAGCAAGTAAATAAGCTTACTAAAGAACAAGATAAGATATTAAGAGATATGAAAAGACATAGTGATGAATTAATAGAGAGTATGGGATTGGGCACTAAATAGTAGGTGTCTTTTTTTATTTGCAATTTAAGGGGGAAATGTAATGAAAGAAATTTTATGTGAGTGTCAAAAATGTGGAAAGACATTTATTGTAGACAAAAATAAAGATGGTTTAAGATGCAATAATTGTGAGGGAGCATTAGTAGCTAGAGGTTATGTAGATGATTTAAAGGATGGAATTAAAGAAATGCAAAATGATATTACAAAAGCTGAAAGAATATACAGTAGAACCAAGAAAGATAATACAATAACAGTTAAATTAAAATTAGATACTACAGAGTTTAATAATAAGTTACATGAAGTAGGAGAAAGATTAGAATATATAAGAACTTTAGAAACTGCGATACAGTTTGATAAAGCTTTAAAGAAAGTTAGAGATATAGTAGATAACACAGATTTGAATGAATTAAAAGACAGAGCAGAAAGATTAACAGTAGGAACAGAACGTATAAACAATAGATATACTATACAACCTCATGAGTTAGGTGAACTAATGAAAGAAACATTAGGGAAAGCTACTCAAACATTATCTCTAATGACTAAAGATTTAATGAATAGAGAGGAACAAATACAACATACTGTAACATTGAAATGTGCTGATAAGGTAATTGAACGTCTTAATGATACTTTACAATATGGAACTAAAAATAATGGCTACCTTTTATAAAACAACTGTATGGATTAATAAGAGAAAAGAAATATTAAAGCGAGATAATAATGAATGTCAAAGATGTAAAAGTCTAGGGAGATTCAGCAAGGCAGAATGTGTGCATCATATTAAGCATTTAAAAGACAGACCAGACTTAGCATTAGAGAATAAAAATTTATTATCTGTTTGTAATACCTGTCACAATATTCTTCATCCAGAGAAATTACATCATAGCGATAAGGCAAAATTCAAGAACAAAGAACGGTGGTAAGCATTGGTATTACTAAGTTACAAGTACCCCCTAGTAAAAGATTTAAGTTTTTTCGGAGAGTCTAAAGACCGGGGGAATACCTCCCAAAAGAGATTTTTTAATTTCTTCACATAAGAGGGGGGTGCAACTCAACAAAATCAAGGGTGCAACTTTCAAAAATAAACTTGAAATGAGGTGGTGATTTTGAATGAAAAAGAAAATTTAATAATTAAGGAAAAAGCTTATAAGGACTACATTTCAGGAATGAAGTATAAAGATATTGCAGATAAATATTCTATATCTATTAATACAATTAAGTCTTGGAAGCGTAGACTCAACTGGCAAAGAAAAATGAATACAAAAAAGGGTGCAAGTGTGCAAGAGGTGCAAGGACTAGCAAATGAGATTCACCAGGACTTATTAAACCAGCTAAAGGAAAATGAAACACACGGAAAACACTATGAAGATTTAGTCAACGACTATATGGCTTTATGGGATATTAAAAATAGACTTATAGAAGATATTAGAGTAAATGGTGTAGCAATAGAATGGAACAATGGAAAACAGGCTGGTAAAAAGAAAAATGATAGTATACCAGAGTTGAATAAAACAAGTGCTCAAATGTTAAAGATTTTATCAGAGTTAGGATTAAAACCATCACCAAAAGAACCAGAGGATGATAATGATGAAATGTAAATTCAACAAGTACATTGATTCATATATGGATAAAATCAGAAGTGGTAAAATTCTAGCATCTAAAGAATTAAAGCAGGCCATGGATTTAGTTGAAAGAAAACTAAGTGATCCTGATGTAATAATAAAACATGAAATGATAGATAAAGCTATAGAGCTTACCGAGAGATACTTCGATATGAAGTTACTTGATTGGGAGCTTTTTTTATTTGCATTAATTCATTGTTATTACAAAAGTACAGATATGGTTGTATTTGATGAATTTCTTATAGTTATGGGGAGGGGTAATGGTAAGAATGGTTTTATAAGTCCGGTGGCATGGTATCTAAGTACACATTATCATGGCATTAAAGGTTATAACGTGGACATTATTGCTAACAGTGAAGACCAGGCTATGACAAGTTTTAATGATATATTTGAAGTTTTAGAGAACACTTGGAAGAAGTCTAAAAAGTTCTTTACTAAAACAAAGCAGCAAATAACTAATAAGAAAACTAAATCTTATATAAAATTTAATACCAGCAATGCAAAAACTAAAGACGGAAAACGTAGTGCTTGTCTTATATTCGACGAGATACATGAGTATGAGAATTACGACACTATAAAAGTTTTTACTTCCGGTTTTGGTAAAAGGAAACATAGTAGAGTTTTTTATATTACTACTAATGGTTATGTGCGAGGTGGTGTCCTGGATGAACAGTTAAAAATAGCACATGATGTACTAGATGGGAAAATAAAAGATTTAGGGTTATTACCTTTAATTTATAAAATAGATTCTAAAGAGGAAGTAGATAATACGGATAATTGGGTTAAAGCATGTCCGTCGTTACCCTATTTTCCTAATTTAAAAAAAGAAATGGACAAAGAATTTGTTAAGATGAAGTACCAAAACCACGTGGCCCTTGATTTTATGACTAAAAGAATGAACCTACCAGCACAGGATGCATTTACCGCAGCGGTTCCTTGGGAAAAGATTTTAGCTACTAATAGACCTATTCCATATGAAAGTTTACAGGGTATGCAATGCCTGGGGGCAATAGACTATGCAATGGTAACGGATTTTGCTAGTTGTGGATTGCTATTTAAATACAATGGATTAAGGTATTGGATAGAGCATACTTTTGTATGTCATAAAGCTTTAGAAGTTACTAGTAGACCTATTAAATTTCCAGTACAAGAAATGGTCGAAAAGGGACTTATAACAATAGTATATGGAGATTCCATTACACCGGAAATTATTGAAAATTGGTTTCTAGAACAACAAAAGAAATATAACATTTTAGATATTTTTGCTGATGATTATAGAATTCAGTTATTAAAAGCTAAATTTGATGAAGTTGGACTTCCATTACACAAGGTCCGTAGTGGACCAATTACTCATGCAAAAGTAGCACCTTTAATTGAGAGTATTTTTGCTGAAGAACAAATAGTGTTTGGAGATAATCCAACAATGCGTTGGTATATAAATAATACCTATCAAGAGCCAGATAAAAAGGGGAATATTAGTTATTATAAGATTGAGCCTAAAACAAGGAAAACAGATGGTTTCTTTGCCCTTATACATGCTTTATCTAAAGATGAAGAATTGAAAGAACAAACAAGCTTTATGAGGTTGAATGTTCAGACCTACTAGAAAGGGGGTGAGGACTTGGGATAAGTAGTTGGTTTCTAAATTTATTGAATAAAAACAAAACAGTTCCTATGGATGGCCAATATGGAGATTTAGAAGGAGAATTATTTTATAAGCAATTAGCAATAGAAAGTTGTATAAATCTTATTGCAAACTGTATTAGTAGGTCAGAATTTTTAACATTCGAAGATGGTAAAGAAGTAAGGAAAGATAACTATTATCTATTTAATGTAAGACTCAATCAAAATTTAAGTGCTAGCGAATTTTGGAAGAAAGCAGTATATAAGCTATTTATAGAAAATAAATTATTGATAGTACAGATAAATGATAATTTTTATATTGCAGATAGTTTTAGTGATGATGAATATGCTTTAAAGGATAATATCTATAAAGATGTTGTAATTAATGATTATGATCTAAAAGATACATTTAAAGAAAGTGATGTATTTCATTTAACTTTAAATAATAGCAACATTAAAAATCTTATAGATGGATTATACATGGGATATGCAAAGCTCATTAAGGCTGGACAATTAAGTTATATAAAGAGTAAGACAAGGAGAGGGGTATTAAATGTACCTTCAACATATCCTCAAACACCGGATGCACAAGATGATTTAACTGACATAATGAATAATAGATTAAAGACATTTTTTCAAAGTGAAAAGGATGTTGTACTACCACTAACAAATGGTTTGAACTATGAGGAATTAGGTATTAACAACAAAGGGAAAAGTGTTGGAGAGGTAAGAGATGTAAGAAGCTATATAGATGATATATTTGATTTTGTAGGGATAGCTTTTAATGTACCACCTAGCTTGATTAAAAATGATATAGCTGATACAGAACAGGCTATTAATAATTTACTTATGTTTTGTATAAATCCACTTGCAAAATTAATAAGTGATGAAATAAATATGAAATTCTATAGAAAAGCTGATTATTTAAATCGTACTTATACAAAATTAGATACAAGTAGAATAAGAGTTACAACATTAAAAGATATAGCAAATGCTTTAGATATTTTAACTAGAATAGGAGCTTATACAATAGATGATAGTTTAAGAGCGTTAGGAAAAGAAACTATAAATAAACCTTATGCAAATGAAAGGTTTATGACCAAAAATTATGAAAAAATTAGTGAAGGAGGTACTTAAATGAATAAAGAAGCATTAGCAATATTAAATAAATATAAAGATTTAAAAGTTAGATGTGAATTAACCAATGAAACAGAAAGTTCAGCAGATATTTATTTGTATGGACAAATTGTTGATGAAAAGCCTGTTAATTGGTGGACAGGAAAGGAAGAAGAAGGAGAATTTATTTATCCAGAAAATATAAGAAAATTAGTAAATGAAGCTGGAGATAAAGAAATAAACTTACACATAAATTCAACTGGTGGAAGTATATATGCATCAATTTCAATTCACAATTTTTTAAAACAGGCTAAAAATAAAATAAATGTATATATAGATGGTATTGCAGCAAGTGGAGCAAGCATCATTGCTATGGCAGCAGATAAAATTTTTATGCCTGAGAATACAACAATGATGATACACAGAGCAGCGGTAGGGGTTTATGGTAATGTTGAAACTTTAAGAAAAGTAGCCAACACTTTAGAAAAGTTTGATGAAACTGTGTTGAATAGCTATAAGGAAAGATTTGTGGGTGAAATAGGGGAGTTGAAAGCATTAATAGAAGACGAAACTTATTTAACTGCAACAGAATGTAAAAGTCTAGGACTTTGCGACGAAATTTTAAATGAACAACCAGAGCCAAAACAACCCAAACAAGAAGATATTAAAAATTCTATTTTAAATAAGTATATGAATAATGTTAAAGAACCACAGTTACCGACAGAACTTAAAGTAGCTGAAAATAAAAATAAAATGGCAATACAAAATTTATTAAAAAACGTAGGGGGAATACAATAATATGGCAATGAATAATTTAGATTTACAAAATAAAATTAAGGCTGAAACACAGGAGAAAATTAAAAATGCTATTGAGAGTGGAAATACAGAAGATTTAGCTGGAGCAATTGCATGTATGGCTACAGATATTGAAAATAATATCATGAAAGAAGCAAAAACATCTATAAATGAAAATTTAAATGATAATGCAATTATGAATAAGAGAGGATTGAATCCTTTAACAAGTGAGGAAACAAAATACTATAATGAGGTAATATCTAAAGGTGGATTTAATGGTATCAATGAGTTAATGCCTAAAACAGTTATAGATAGAGTATTTGAGGATTTGCAGAAAGAACATCCTTTATTAAGTAAAATTGATTTTATAAATGTAACTGGTGTAACTGAATGGATTACAAGAACTAAAGATGTTGAAGTAGCATGGTGGGGAGCACTTGGAGAGGAAATTAAAAAGAAATTAGATAATGGCTTCAAAAAGGAAAAAACAGATTTATTTAAATTAAGTGCTTATATTCCTGTTACAAAATCTATGCTTGCACTTGGACCAAATTGGTTGGATAAATTTGTGAGAACCATGTTAACAGAATCTATGGCTATAGCTTTAGAATTAGCAATTGTGGCTGGAACAGGAAAAGAGCAACCTATAGGTATGTTAAAGGATTTAAGTAAACCAGTTACAGATGGAGTTTATGCAGATAAAGATGCTACTGAACTAATAGATTTTAGTCCTGTAAGTTTAGGCAAAAGTATTATGGCTCCTTTAACTAAAGATGGCACTAGAAATGTAACAGGAATTATAATGGTAGTCAATCCAGTAGATTATTGGGGAAAAATATTTGGTCAAACTACATTTTTAACATCACAAGGTACTTATGTGTATGGAGTTATGCCAATACCAGGAGAAATAGTTAAGTCAGTTGCAGTTCCAAAAGGTAAAATGATAGTTGGTATGGCTAAAGATTATTTCATGGGAATAGGTTCTAGTCAAAAAATAGAATACAGTGACCAATATCATTTTCTTGAAGATGAAAGAGTATACTTAGCCAGACAATATGGAAATGGAAAACCTAAAGACAACGATAGTTTCTTAATTTTTAATATTAGCAAATTAGAAACTGAACCACCAAAAGCAACTAAATCGAAATAGGTGATCTATAATGATTGAAGAATTAAAAGAGTATCTAAGAGAAGATGATAACGAGGATATATTAAAAAACTTTTAAAAACAGGACAAGATTATTTAAATAAATTAGCCGGTATAGAATTAGATTATTCTAATAATATCCTGGCTAAAACTCTTTTATTAGACTATTGCAGATATAGATATAATAATGCTGGAGAATATTTCTTAGAAAATTTTAAGGAAGATATTCTAAGGCTACAGTTAGAAAGTGCGGTGATGTGGAGTGCAAAACAAAAAACAAGTGATGCAGCAACTAGCACGAACGAAGAATAAGCGTATAGAGATTATAATAACTACAGAAAATGCTACAGATGAAGATGGATTTGCAACTGGAGAAGATGAAACAGTAGTTAAAACTGTATATGCTAATGTAAGAAGTCTTAGAGGTAAGGAATTTTATCAAGCTAGTCAAGGCCAGGCACAAGATGATAAGATTTTTTATATTAACTATTTTGAGGGATTAACTTCAAAAGACCAAATAAAATATAAGGGTGAATTGTATAATATAGTTGCACCTCCTACAAATATTGATGAAGCTAATAAAGAATATGAAATTCGTGCAAGGCTGGTGAAGTCCAGTGGCTGATATGGAATTAGAGGGTATGGATAGTCTAATTAGAAAATTAGAGGATATGGGTAAGGCTGGAACTAGAGTGGAAAACAAGGCACTTAAAAAGGCTGGGCAAATAATTGTAGATGAAGCTAAAAACAATGTAGCAGTACGAACAGGAAAACTTAAAGAAGGATTAAAAGTAAGTGGTGTTCGTAAAAAAGGTGGGCATAAATTTGTTTTGGCTGGAATACAAAGAGGGGATAATAGTAAGATTTTCTACGGTAAATTTTTAGAATTTGGAACTAGTAAAATGACATCTAAACCTTTCATGGCACCAGCCTATGAATCAAAAAAAGATGAAGCGAAAGAAATTATTAAACAAGAAATTAAAAACGCCATAGGATTATAAATAAATTTTTAGAATTATTTAATATAGGCAATTAGTATATGCAAGATATTTTAAAATCTTAAAAAATATTACAAAGGGGTTTTTAAATGTGGAAATAAATAAGCTTATTATAAATACATTAAAATCTACAAATGTTCCTGTCGCATTTGAATTTTACAAAGGTGATGAAAGCACTTATATAACATTTTCGGAGTATCTCCAGCAAGGGGAAGTGTTTGCTGATGATATGGAAAATGTAACAGGACACTATATACAAGTTAATGTATTTAGTAAAAAGAATTATAGTAAAGTTGTAGATCAAGTAAAAAAGTTATTAAAAGAAAAAGGATTTAAAAGAAAATATGAAAATGGATTATATGAACCGGATACTCAAATTTATCATAGAGTTATCCGATTTTTTTATTCAGAAAATGAGGAGGAATAATTAATATGGCTTTAAAAGGATTAAGAAGATTTGTATTTGTAGTATTAAAGGAAGATGAAGAAGGTAAGATTGAATATGACAAAGAGATAACAAGTTTAAAAGGTGCTAGAGATGTAAAAGTAGTACCTAAAACTGCAACTGCGGAACTTTATGGAGATGACCAATTATTAGAAACAGATTCAAGTGTTTCAAGTGTTGATGCTGATATTGATTTAGTTGGATTACCAATAAAGATACAAAGTACTATGTGGGGACATAAATATGAAAATGGTATATTAATAAAAAATAAATATGATAAACCACCAAAAATTGCATTAGGTTATATTGCTAAAAAATCAACTGGTGGGGATAAATTTGTATGGTTATTGAAAGGTCAGGCAGAACCCTTAGGGGAAGAAGCTAAAACACAAGGTGATAAAGTAGAATATACAACTACTAAAATTAAGTATAAATTTATGCCTAGAATATTTGATGGTAATTACCAATTCACCGCTGATACTGAGGAAGAAGATTCTCCAAAGTTAGAAGAATTCTTTACAGTAGATGTATTAAAAACAGGGAAAAAAGCTATTACAGAAGCTTAATATAAGGAGGAAATTAATATGCGAATAAAATTAATTATAGATGGAAAAGAAAAAACTTTTACTGCACCTTTTGTAAGTTCTAGAAGATTAAAGGATACTTTTGCATTAAAAGCAAAATTTGCAAACGGAATCGATGAAGAAAAAATGATAGATGAAGCTGGAAATTATTTAGTAAATATATATGGAAAACAATTTACTATTGATGAGTTATTAGATGGATTCCCTGCAAATAATTTTTTACACAAGCAGTAGAAGATATGCAAAGAGTAATGGGTGATCTAGATGATTCATTAAAAAACTAGGGAGTGGAGAAGGAGGGGGAGAACCTTTAACTCCACAAGAATTTATATTAGACATATATAGTAATTTGTTAGAACAAAGCTGGAGCATGACAGATATAGACAATATGGATATATTTTATTATTTTGAAGTATTAGCTTATAGAAATAAAAAAGCTGATAGTAAAACAGGCAGTAAAAAAGAAGAAGATGTTTATATAGACCAAGTAAATTGGCTATAAGGGTTTAGATTAATTTCTAAATCCTTTTTTATTTTGGAAGAAAGGAGGTTGGAATATGGCAGATGATATAGGAAGTTTAGTAGTTAAAGTCGCTATGGATAACAGTAACTTTCAGCAAGGCGTGCAGAATTTAAATCGGTCTATGAAAGTTATTCAAAGCGAATTTAAAAATGCTACAAGTGGACTTAAAGAGCATGGCAAGGGACTTGAAGGTTTAAAAGCTAAACAAGAAATGCTATCTAAATCTATAGATGTACAAAGTAAAATTGTACAGCGATACAAAGATAAGTTAAAAGAATCTAAAGAAACTTTAAGTAAAAATGCAGAAGCACAAGAAAAGTTAAAAGCTAAAGTAGAAGATGCTAAAAAAGCATACGAAGAAAGTAAAACTACTCTAGGCGAAAACAATGCTAAGACTAAAGAATTAAAAACATCTTATGAAAAGCTAAGTGAAGAATATACTAAGAATGAAGATAAGCTTAGAAATAATGTAAGGACAATAGATAATTATACTAATAAAACTAACAATGCAGAAGTTAAGCTTAAGGGTTTAAAACGACAACTTGATAGTACAAATACTAGCATTAAAAAACAAAGTGGCAAATGGAATGAGTTAAGTGGCAAGCTAGATAAAATAGGTAATAAATTTGATAAAATATCAAAAAAAATATCTGGAATTGGAACGGCTATGTCAAAAAAAATTTCTGCACCGATCGTAGGTGCATTTGGATTAGCTAGTAAAAAAGCAATGGATTTTGGAGATAAGGTAGCAAAAGTATATACAATTGCAGATACTACAAAAGTACCGATTGAAAAATTAAGAAGCGGAATTTTAGGACTAAGCGATCAATTTGGAATAAGTGCGAATGAAATTGCCGAGGCTGAATACCAAGCTTTAAGTGCTAGTGTTGATACCGCAAAAGTCACTGATTTTTTGGGAGTTGCAACTAAAAGTGCAAAGGGCGGTTTTACAGATACAGCAACAGCAGTTAATGGATTGACAAACGTTCTAAATGCTTATGGATATGAAGCAAATAAAGCTAAAGATATATCTAATCAAATGCTCATAACCCAAAATTTAGGTAAAACAACTTTTGGAGAATTATCTAAAAGTATGGGTAAAGTAACACCAATCGCAAGCGCTTTAGGAATGAAAACACAAGAATTATTTTCTAGTTTAGCGGTAACTACCGCACAAGGCTTAGATACTGCCGAATCCGTAACAGCATTAAAAGCATCTTTAGGCAATATTATTAAACCTAGTAAAGAAGCACAAGACGCAAGTGAAGCATTAGGAATTTCCTTTAAATCTTCGGAAATAAAAACAAAAGGTTGGATGCCTTTCTTACAAGATTTAGCAGGTAAACTAAGACAGGCAAGTCCCGAATTAGACCGTTTATCAAAACTTTATAATAAAAATGCCGGTGAAATGGCTAAGCTTGAAAAACAAGGTAAGAAAAATACTAGCATGTACAAGGGATTAAAGAAAGCTAATAAAGGTATTCTCGGTGATATGGAATTACTTACAAAAGCAGAAGATAGCAATGTAGGTGCAATGGCTACAATGTTTGGTTCTGTCGAAGGGCTTAACTCTGTATTAATGCTAACATCGGAAACAGGTGTTAAAAAATACAATGAATCTATGCAAGAGATGAAAACTAATACACATGCAGTAGAAGATGCTTATAACAAAATGAAAACACCAGGTGCTCAATTTAGAAAATCTATTAACAAAATGAATAACGTTTTAATTAGATTTGGAGATGCAATTACCCCTTTTGTAGAGAAATTAGCAAATGGAATAAGCAAAATTACAGATAAATTAAATACTTTAACACCAGCCCAAGTCGCAACTATTACCAAAATGGCTGGCATGACGGCAGGTATTGGACTACTTGTTGGTGGATTTGGAAAATTAGCTGGCGGTATAAACAATATGCTAACCTTTGGAAGTAGAATTGCAACTTTTATAGGCAAATTTAAAGCTGGCGAAACTGTACTGAATACTCTAATTGGCAGTATCGGTAAGCTTGGGTTTGTGGCAAAAGCAGGAGCATTATTATTAAATCCTTGGGTTGCGGTTATAGCTGGGATAGGGGCAGTCGGATATGTCACTTATAAACATTTACAAAAAGAATGTGTACCAGCCGTAGACTTATTTGCAGATAGAGTACAAACAACTACTCACCAAATTAAAGATGCAAATGGAGTTATTACTAATAGCTATGGACAAACTACTGTAAAAATAAGTGAAGCCACTAAAAAAGCTGTAGGTAGTTACATAGAATTAGATAATAAAGCTAGTAAGTCTTTAATGGATTTGAACGCTAATAGCACTAAGTTTACAGATAGCGCAAAGCAATCAGTAATAAAAAACTTTAGCGATATGGTTCAAAAAGGTAGTAAGAAAGGTGCTGACTTTAATACAAATATAACAAAAGAATTTGCTAACTTAATAAATAATACTGGAACTTTAACAGAACAAAATAAGCAACAAATAGTAAGTAAATACTCTAGTATGGCATTAGATTGCGAAAAATTAAGTAGTAAGCAAAAAGTCGATACTGTAAATAAATTTAAGGAAATTTTTAAAGAAACGACAGGAATTACACAACAGCAAAAAGATACTTTAGTTGCTCAGTATAAAGAAATGGGAGCACAAATAAATGCTGGATACGATAAACATTATCAAGATCATACTGCAAAGTTACAAAAATTCTTTGATACAAACACCACATTAACAGCACAGGAACAACAAGAAATACTAGCTAAAGAAAAATCTCACAACGATCAAATGAAAGCTAGTACAAACGAGTATACCAAAAAAATTAACGATATTATAGAGAGAGCAACTAACAAGCATAGACAATTATCCGAAGATGAATTAAAAGATATAAGTATGTATAGAGAAAATATGAAAGAAAATGCTATTAAAACTTTGTCAGCATCAGAAATTGAAAGTAAGGTAATACTTGAGAGAACTAAAAGTTATTCTACTAGCATAACTACTGAACAAGCTAGCGAGGTAATAAAAAATGCCGAAACACAAAGAGTTAAAACAGTAGATGAAGCAAACAAAGAATTTATACTAAAAAAGCAGGCAATAGAAGAAGCTAGAGATGTTACTGGAAGTATGACTAAAGAACAAGCAGAAAAAGCTATTAAAAATGCTGAAAAACAACGTGATGAAACTGTTAAAAAAGCTGGTGAACAAAAAGAAGGTGTAGTAAAACAAGTTTCACAACAAAATGCAGATGTAATTAAAAATATAGATACTAGCAATGGACAGATAAAAACAAAATATCAGGTGTTAAAAGAAGATATATCAAAAAAGGCACATGAAGCATGGAGTAGTATAGCAGAATCTTTTAATAGCGGTGGCGAAAAAATTAAACAAAGCACGCATGAAGCTATTGAAAAAATACGAGGTAAATGTAAAGAGGCTAAAACAAACGCTAAAATTTGGGGCTCTGATATAGCTGAAAGTCTTAAGAATGGATTAGATTCTAAAAAAGAATCTATAAAAGCCAAGGCAGAAGAATTAAAGAGTAAAATTAAAGCTGGGTTTAATGGTTTAAAAGAAGATATGAAATCCATTGCTGAATGGGCAGTTGAAGGACTGGAAAAAGGATTAGAGTTTAGCAGAAAACTAAAGGAAAAAGCCGAGAGCCTTGCACAAAAAACTATAGCAGCAGTAAAAGAAAAATTTGATATACATTCACCTTCACGAAAAATGATGGAACTAGGTAAATTTGTAAGCGAAGGACTTGCACTTGGCATAGTAAACAACAAACATCTAGCAGTAAAGGCAAGTGAAGATTTAGCTAATGCAGTAATATCATCTACTAATAAAATAAAAGAAAGTACATTTCAAGACCAGTTGGGTCACTTGTTAAATTGGGGTTCTACAGAAAAAGAACCTTATCAAGATGCAACTAATTTTATTAATAAATTAAATGATGAGCAGTTGGAACATTCTAAAAGTGTACTAGATAAAGAGTATAAATTTAGAGTAGAAAATGTAAAAAATGATTTGAAGAATGTAAAAGAAAGCAATGCTAAAAAGTTAGAATTAGAAAAGAACAGAGTCAATTCTCAAATTGCATATTATCAAAAGATGCAGAAAAATACGAAAAATAAAAATACAAAGAATTTCTATGCTAATAAAATAGATACTTTAAAACAATATCTAAAGCAATATGAAAGTACAATTAAAGCTACACAAGATGTGACTATTAAGAAACTAGAAGTATCTAAAAATGCTTTAGAAAAGTATTATGCAGAAGCTAAAGAACTTTTGAAAAATAGAGAAGATAGCTTAAAAGAATTTATGTCTACTACAAGTAATTTTGCGAGTAAGCTTAAAGATGCTTTAAAGCAAAGTATAGATGAAATACAGAAAAAAGAAGAAGAAGCTATTAAAGAAAATATAAATTTAAATGATAAGTGGAAAGAGAAAACTTTAAAAGCTTATGCAGATGTTCACAAAACTAAATTAGAAAATTTAGAAGAAGAGTATAGGAAGTTTGAAAAGAATACACGTTCTGAAACTAAACTACTAGATGAACAGCTAAAGAAATTCGATTCTCAAAAAGCTGATACGGATGATTCTAAGAAAGAGAAAGAGCTTAAAAAAATCTTATCTATGAATTACAGTAAAAAGAAAAAAGCTGAAGCACAAAAAGAATTGAATGCATTAATTAAGAGTAGAGATGAAAGGCATTACAAAGAAAGTATAGATCAACAGAAAGAAGCTTTAAAAGAACAATTAGATAATAAAAAAGAAAGTATAGATGAAAGTAAAAAGGCACTAAATAAGCAGTATGAACAAGATAAAGAGAATACAGAAAAAATTTATAAGAATAATAAAGAAATGTATGATAACCAGCTTGATTACACTAAGAAATACTATGAAGAACAGAAAAAAGAAGCTAATATAAATGCTAGAGTACAGCAGATAATTATAGAAAATAATCAAAAAGAAATTATATCTCTATTAAAATCTACAGGAAAAGAATACGAGATAACAGGAGCAACATTAGCAGATAGATTTGCAACTGCATTCGTAGATAAGCTTACCGTTGTTAAGGATGCTATTTCAGATATAACTGAACAATTAAATAATGTAAATGTAAGTGTTAATACTAGTAATTTACCAAGATTAAATGCGGTAGGAGGATATTCTACATCTAATATTAGTACTAATAAAACTAATGTTAATAATAATAGTTATGGCAGTATTCTACATGCAGATAAGATTGTTCTTAATGGACATAAAGATACACAAGCATTTGCAGAGGAATTGGAGTTCTATAGACAACAAGCAAGTAAAGCGAGAGGGGGTAGATAGTATCTATAGTTTTAATTTTAGAGGGAAAGATAGTTTTAAAGATTTTGGGATAGCGGTTAAAACAAGACCAGCTATTCCTATTCCACAACGTAGAGTACAATTTGAAACTATACCAGGAAGAAGTGGAACATTAACCATAGATGATGAAACTTATGATGATCTAACCATTACAGTTGATTGTAATTTTTTAAGCAATGAAATAAAGAATAAGGCTATACAGATAAAACATTGGTTAATGGGAGGGAAGAGCAAACTAGTATTTTCTGATGATCCAGACAAATTTTATATTGCACAAGTAGTAAATAAATTTGATATAACACAAACATTAAGAGTACTTGGGACATTTCCAGTTATTTTTAATTGTAAGCCTTTTGCTTATTATTTTAGTGGACTAGAAACTATTACAGTTACTAGTCCTACTATTATATATAGTCCAGAATTTATAGTTGAGAGTGAACCAGTAATTAAGGTTTATGGACAAGGAGATATAACACTTAATATAAATAACATCTCTATAAAACTAAAAGATGTACAAGATCATATTGTTGTAGATAGCACAATTCAAGAGTGCTATAAGGATAATTCTAATTGTAATAATCAAATGTGGGGAGAATTTCCTGCATTAGTTGAAGAAAATAAAATAAGTTGGGAAGGTAAAGTACAAAAAATTGAAATTATACCTAATTGGAGGTGTTTATAATGGATAAAATATTTAATTTAAAAATTGATACTAAAAATAAAAACATAAATGAAATTAAAGGACTAAAGCAAGATGATAGTAATGCAATTTTAAATATTACTTTATTACAGAATAGTTTAGCATTAGATTTAACTAATTGTACAGTACGTATTAACTTTCTAAGAGAAGATGAAAGAATATTATTGTATATGGCGGATATAGTTAGTGTTAAAGAAGGTAGGGTAAGTATCAAATTAAGTCCAGAAGTATTAGAAAAAGCTGGACTTGTTAAAGCAGATATTAGTGTATTCGATAGTAATTTATTTAAAATAACTAGTGCTACATTTAATTTAAAAGTAGAAAAAACTATATACAATTCTGATACTTATTTTACAGATAAAGATTTAGATCTTATGCAGCAAGAATATATTCGAGAAAAGCAAAGACAAGCCAATGAAAATGTTAGAAAAACAAATGAAGATACTAGAAATAATAATGAAATAGAGAGATTAACACACGAAACGCAAAGACAAACAAATGAAAATACTAGAATAAAAGCTGAAAATACAAGAGCAGAAGAATGGAATAACATAAAAAAAGATGGGAACAATTTAAAAAATACTTTAGACAATGCAATTACTAATGCTAATAAAAGTAAAGATAATTTACAGAATACAATTAATAATGCAGATAAAGTAAGAAAAGAATTAAACGTTAGCAATTATGTTTCTAATTCTAAATACGATGCATTCGAGAAAAAAGTTCTTGATGAAAATAAAAATACTAATACACAATTAGAAGATTTGAAAACTAAAAAAGCAGATCAAGCCTTTGTAGATGCACAAATTGCTACAATAATTAGTGGCGCTCCAAAGGGAACTTATCCTACTTTAAATGCTCTAAATCAAGCTTATCAAAAAGGTGCAGATGGCGTATTTTTAGTTTTAGAAAATGGTCACTGGTATTATTGGAATAGTTCAACTTCAGGATGGACAGATGGAGGGATTTATCAAGCTACAGAAATTCAGAACGGTAGCATTACAACCAAACAATGTAATTTTATTGAAAATGATATGTCGGATAATTTACTTAATCTAAACAAGATAACTAAAGGATTTCTAACAGATGGTGGTAAAATAGAAGAAAACTCTAATTATTTTACAACTGACTTTATAGAAGCTACCATGAGTGATGTTGTACGTTACACATACGATATCAACATGGGCACAAATAATAAAGTTTATTGTTTTGATAAAGATAAAAAATTATATTCAACTCGTAATGGTGAATTAGATGATACTACAACATACAGAGTTGTAAAATTAACTGACGCTAATATAAAATATATAAGAATATCATTTAATAATAAAAATTTCAACTCAGCTATGATTTTTTTAAATAAAAATTATTCTACAAAGTATCAACAATATTATAAAAAAGTTATTTAAACAATGAGTTCTATTTAAATAATACACAAAAAAATGAAGTTGAAAACATTGTAAATAGTAATTGTTTAAATAATAAGATAATTACTTGGAATGGAGATTCTATTTGTGCCGGTGATGGCTGGCGTGGAGGTTATCCAAAAATAATTAGCGAAAGAAATAATATGATTAGTGAAAATATTGCGGTGGGTGGTGGCAGTATTACAGCTGAACAGTATCATAGCGATAATCATAGACCAAGACATTGGGTTGCACGAACAATTGAAAAAATGCGTAGTGATGCAGATTACGCAATACTAGAAGGAGGAGTAAATGATTATTCTTTAAAAGTTCCTTTTGGTGAAATAACAAAAGATTTTACAAGCAAATTAGACGATACTACATTTTGTGGTGCATTTGAAAGTATGCTAAAACAATTAATACTAAAATTTCAAGGTAAGAAAATTGGGTATATTTTAGTACATAGAATATGGGATAACAATTCAAATTTTGATTCTAAGTGGTATCCAGCAATATTGGAAATGTGTAACAAATGGGGTGTACCTGTATGTGATTTGTATAAAAATTGTCCATCTTTAAAATTAATTGACGAATTAAAAAACAGATATACTAATAATAAAGATGGGTGGCATCCAAATGAAGAAGGATATAGAAAATATTATGTAGACAAAATAGAAAACTGGATGAAAACACTTTAAAATTTAATATTATAGGCAATAAATTGGGACTTTAAAAGTCTTTTTTTATTGCCTTTTTTAAAAAAGGTAGGTGATAAAAATAATTAATGTATATAATGCAAAAGAACAGAACTTTAACCATAACGGACTTGCAGTATTAGATAAATGTATAAGATGCGAAGTTACCGATGAGCTAAACGGACTATATGAATTAGAGTTGGAATACCCCATTTATAATAATTCTAAGTGTAAATATCTAATTGAAGATAATATTATACAAGTACCAACTCCATTCGGTTTACAACTTTTTAGAATTTATCATAAAGCTAAAACTCTTACTATAATTAAAATAAATGCTAGGCACATCTTTTACGATCTATTAGATAATCTAGTAGAAGAAATAGATATACGAGAACTTAGTGGTAAAGATGCTTTAAAAAAAGCAATGGACAATCTAGCTTATAAAACTAATTTTAAATATCTATCTAACATAGATTGGCGAAACAATATTTTTTTGGATGATGAAAAAGGAGATATTGCAAATAAGAATCCTATAGAAACTATATTTCAATTAATAAATATCTATGGTGGAGAACTAAGGAGAGATAGATTTAATTTTCTATGGCTAGATAGTATAGGACAGGACAATGGTGTTGTAATTTCTTATGGTAAGAATATTAAAGGTATAGAGGAAGATTTAAACAGAGATTCTGTAATTACTAGAATAAAGCCGATTGGAACCGACGGTTTAACGCTGGATGAAAAGTATATAGATAGTCCCAATATTAATAATTATCCGCATCCAAAAATAAAAGTATTGGAATTTTCGGAGTGCAATGACTACGAAAGTTTAAGAAAGTCAGCCGAGAATTATTATAAGAAAAATAAATGTGATATTCCTGTCCTAAACTACAAAGTGGACTTTATAGAACTGTCCCTAACAGAAGAATATAAAGATTATAGTTGCTTAGAAACTTTAAATCTTGGAGATATAGTAACTGTTAAACATAAAATTCTCAAAATAGATGTAAAGCAAAAAGTAATAAAGTACAAATACGATTGTTTAAGAAATAGGTATTCCGGAATAGAACTTGGAAGTTTTAAGGAAAACTTAAACAAGACTTTTGAAGAAACAGATAATAATCTAGATAAGCTAGATGGTGATATAAAAAATGTTGATAAAAGAATTAAGGAGAATGAAAAAAGATTTAAAAGTGATATAGAAAAAACAGATAGAAAAATAGCTTTAACCGTTGAAGAGATAGGCAAAACTAATACTAAAATAGAGCAAACAGAGAAAAAGATTACATTAGAAGTTAATAATAAAATCGCCAATTGTAATTCTAAGATAGAACAAAATGCAGATAACATTAGTTTGGTAGTTAATGGTGGAGAAATAGACGGTAACGCTTTAGTAAGTTCTATTAATATGTCAGATAAAAAAATTAAAATGAGAGCTTTAAACATAGATTTAGATGGATATGTAACTGTATCAGATTTAAAGGGGGGTAGGACTACTATTGACGGTGGTTGTATAGATTGTAGCACAATAGATGCGGATGAAATTGGTTCTAAGATAACTCATGTATCAAAGTTTATACATTTCAACGGTCACAATGGTCTTGGAGGAATTGGTTTAAATCGAGACAATGACTTATGGCTATATAGTAACGGTGATGTTATTATTGATGCTCGTAGAATGAAGTTTGAAAATGGCGATAGAGTAGCAACCAGGGAGTGGGTACTTGAACAATTAGAAGAAATTAAGAAATAGTAGGGCGTATAGTTATTAAACTGTACGTTATTTTTATATAAAAAATAAGAAAAGGGGTAATTAAAATGGCAGAATTAATACAAAGTTTTGGATTTCCTGTAGCATGTTGTTTAGGATTAGCTTTGTACCTTAAACAATTAACACAACAACAAAGGGAAGATGCAAAAGAAGATAAAGAAAAGCTTTATACTAATTTAGAAAAGTTAAATCAATCAAACATGGAAGTTGTAACTACAAACCGTATGCTGGTTGAAAACATGAAAGGAGATATTAAAAATATACAAAATAAAGTAGACAAGATAGCAGATAAGATAGAGCAGCAGTAATTGTTGCTCTTTTATTTTATAAAAAATAAGGAGGGAGGTTGCTATGGATAAGCAGATAGAATTTATTAATAAAATTAAAGATGCAGCTATAGTTACACAGGCTCAATATAGTATTTTTGCTAGTGTAACTATTGCACAAGCTATATTGGAGTCTGGCTGGGGAGAAAGTAATTTAGCTAAAAATTATAACAATTTATTTGGAGTTAAAGCTTTAAGAGATTGGAATGGACAGGTTGCTAATATAGATACTAAAGAATACACAAATGCTGGAATTATAACAGTTAAGCAGCCTTTTAGAATTTATAAATCTTATAAAGATAGCATAGAAGACCACGCAAAATTTTTAAAAGCTGAATGGTATACAGAAGCTGGGGTTTTTACGGCTAAAAACTACATGGAGCAAATAAATGCAATATTTAATGGGGGATATACAAGTGATCCTAACTATATAACTAAGATTTTAAAATTAATAAATGATTATGATTTAAAAAAATATGATATGGAAGGAAGTAATAATATGAAAATAGCAGTTCGTGGAGGACATAATTTTAAGGCTATGGGAGCTAGTGGATTGATTTCAGAAACACATGAAGATAGAAAAGTCAAAGATGCTGTAATTAAATATTTAAAAAGTTCTGGTTGCTCTGTTTTAGATGTAACACCAGGTAATGTAGATAGAAACACAGACTTAAATTATGGAGTTTCTAAAGCAAATGAATGGGATGCAGATTTATTTATATCTATACATTTTAATAATGCTTATACAAGCTATAATGGGGCAATAGGTACTGAAACGTGGACTAACTTAAATAATGCAACAGGTAAGGCGATAGCACAAAGGATAACAAATAATATTGCAAGTTTAGGATTTAAAAATAGAGGAGTTAAAGATGGTATAAATGCTAAACTATTTGAAATAAGAAAAACTAGTATGAGTGCTATTATAGTAGAGGTTTGTTTTGTTGAAGCTACTGAAGATATTGAAATTTATAATAAAAATGGTGTTGATATTATAGGAAAAACTATAGCAGAATCTATTTTAAATACTTCTATAAATACATCTAATAATGATGGTAAATGGGGCATATCTACTACAAATGGTTTAAGGATTAGAAGTTCAATAGATACTTCAAATTTAAATAATGTTATAGGAAAACTTAATAAAGGTGATAAGATAAAAATATTTAAAAAATAGGAGAATGGTATGAAGTTTATTTTGGAGAACATGGTGGATATGTTGCAGCCGATTATATAGAATTAATTTAAATAAAAAAGGAGGTCGACTTGACCTCCTACTTTAAAACTTCTTCCCAAACTTTTGACATTTTTGTTGTCCTGAAATATCTGCAAAATGTCGTTATTGTTGGAATTTCTTTATTTTCATTTATTTCTTTATAAGTTAGTTTTCTACCTAACTTTTTATATTCTTGTAAAAGTATTTGTTTAAGTTTTTCTTTAGTATATTTTTTAGTACTTTGAAAAACTGGAAATCCTACAAGTTTTTTAAGATCCTCCATGCTACCAAATCTTATTCCAAACACATCTGCATTATATATATCTTTACTATTATTCAAATCTACAGAACTTGCAGGTTTACCTATTTTATTTGAAAAATTTATGTACATTTGTAATAGTTCATCATCTGTTTCTTTAACATCTGCTCTTACCATATTAATCTCTAATCCAGCACTTATAACTGCATTATTCCAACTTTGTTTTTAAACTGTGTTTCTGAATATCCATTTTCATTTAAATCTGTTAAGCTAGGAGTATGTCCTAATTTCTTATATAAGTCTTGCAATATTTTTATTAATTCTTCTTTAGAATATTTTATATATTTAAGATCATCATCTGTATAACCTATTTTTAACAATAAATCTATCCATGTACAATTAAAATGATATCTATAAAAACCTATAGAAGGCGTACCTTTTTCTTTCAATTTATCAAATTCATGTTGATTTATAAGTCCCATTCTACTTATTTCTTTTTTAAATATAGTTAATAATTCTTTATCTGTATAATTATATAGCTTACGTATTTCATTAATTTTTAACCCCGCAAGTTTCATTACTTCATTCCAAGGTAAATTAAATTTTCTTTGTATTCCTCTTACCTCTGGAAGGTATTCACCATTTTTTTTGCTTTAATCCACTCTGAAACTGATGGGGTTTTACCATATTTTTCAGCCCATTTTTTAATAATATCTAAAATTTCCTCTTTAGATAACCCATATATAAATTTAGGCGTTAATCCTGCCTCTATTAAAGCATTGCTCCAACTTCCAAACCTACTGTATATAGTGTTTGACATTCCAACTTCTCGCCTTTGAGGAACTCTCCCTAATTCTTTAGCCTTATCCCTAATAATTTGTAAAATTTGTTCATTCGTTAAAGGATTTCTCATAAAAACAACCCTCCTATACTTTAATAAAAAAAGGTGATGTTGAATTATCACCTTTTATTATTTATTATCATCTACATAAATTTTTTCTATGTCTATTTCCATTATAGTTGTTATATTTTCTTTTATTTTTTCTAATTTATTAGAACTTATTTTTTCTGACAAATCATAAGTTACGTTGTAAATTTTATCGTACCAAGCCTCATAACTATCCCAATATTCGTTTGAAATATCAACTAAATTATTTATGACATTAAAAACCTTTTCCTCAAACATATTTTCATTTATGTCAAAGCCATTTTTTGTATTCCATTCATTAACTTCTGTACTTCTAAATTCAACTCTTAACATCATTTTTAATATACCCCTTTCCTATATCAAATAATCTAAGCCACTTAATACTTTACAAATTTATTTTTGTTTTCTTTAACTTACAATAATAGTATAGCATCTTATGCGATGTTATTCAATACTTTTTTAAATTTATTTGTTAGTATTTTTTATTATTTTTCTATAGCCTCTCTTGTAATTAGCCATACTCTACCAGCCTTCCTGTAATCCTCACCTTCAATTAATCCATGCCAACCTTTTTGACATATAGATTTAAGTGTACTCATGTTTAGATTGTACTCAATTGATGCTTCTTTTAAATCCATAATATTTTTTATATTAAATTTTTTATCCATAGTTTCTCCTTACCAATTATGATATCTTACTTTTTTTCTGTTCCATCAGGCATTGCATACAAAATTATATTATCTATATCGCAAGATTCGTTATGATCGTTACAACCTTCTGACCATTTTTTTAATATTTGCTTTTCACCTGTTAACTTAGCTTTTTCAAATATATTTTTTTTATCTTCTTCTTTTTTTCTTTTTTCTTCTAAATATTCATCTAATCTAATAGCATCTGAAAATTTCATATCAAAACTTGTAACCATGTCACTTTTTAAATAATATGATTTTTGGAGTGATTCGTCACATACAATATTAAATGCTTTTACTTTTAAATCATCTTTACTTGCCAACCCTTGATTCAATCTGCGTTCTATATACCAAGTAGCATCGTTAATATCATTTCTTCCAGTCATTTTAGCTATTGCTTTTTCTACAATTCTATACTCATCTATTCTACAATCATCTAATACGTTTTTAAGATGTTTAATATTAAATCTATAATGTCCCCAACCAATACCACCATCAGTTTCAAAATTAATAAGCAATTCACCATTTATAAGTTTTTCGACTATATTATTAGATGCTTTTTCTCTTTTATTTATTAATTCCATACAACTTTCTTTTAATTCTTTAAAAATATCATTTGGTAGCCCAACACCTTTAAATTCAACCCCATTTAATTTTAAATTACATTTTATTGATTTTTTATTTAAATCTACCTTTGCATCATTGAAATATCCATCTTTTGAATTTTGGTTTAATTCTTTATCATCACTTCCCACTACTTTATATCTTAAAAATAAATCATCATCATATGTAGTAAGTTCTAAATCCTTGAATTTAAATTCTAAGCCTTTTTTGTAAAAATTAAATTCTTTCATTTCTACATTCCCTTTCTTATTTGTAATAAGATAAGATAAACATAATCCAAATTGTGTTTTGTAATCTACATCTGTAAATTCTCTTTTTATTTCCTTTGCCATTTGATGTGCTTTTCTTATAATCTCAACATTGAATTTCATTTATCTTATCTCCCTTCTGAACCTTATATATTTACTATAACATCTTATACGATGTTAGTCAATACTTTATCTGCAAGTCCTTTATAAGAATAATTTATATAAATTTTTGTACATATTTCCATTTTCATCTTAAAAACATCATATGACATTTTCAAATTTTCGTTAAAATGAAAATATCATATGTCTTAAACTTCTATACTCCAGTAATATCAATACTTTCAAGCATTTTAAATTTAATTTTTTAGGTGAACAACTAAAACTATAAGAAAATTTACGGTTTTTGAGCTACCAAACTCGATGCTTTTTTTAGACTAGGAAATTTGGAAAATAGAGTTGAAGATATGTTGAATTTACCTATACTTTTTAGCGTAATTTTTTAGCAATTTTTATGCTTAGAACTTTTTTAAAAATGCTAGGTTTTTTTGTGCTAATATTTAACTTGGGTGCTAATCTTCGATAAATCCCTATATGAATTTAGTATATAAAAAAGTATAACAAATATAGTAAAAATATAGACTTACCAAATAAATTCCCTATATAGTTAATTACCTTGATACCTATATAGCAATTACCTATACTTTTTTATATAGGTAATTTCATTAAAATGCTATAGATTTTAACTCTAAAATTTTTATATAAAGGATTCCAGATAATATAAACTCTAGTTTTTACTAGAGTTTAATGTTTGTAATTTATTCTAATACATTATAATATATACATATAACTTAAAAATATACAAGGGGGAAATTCATTATGGATAATAAAAAATTAAGAAACCATTTTATAAAAAATGGTGGATTTGGGTTATTGCAATTATAGTTATAATATTTGTTTGGGGCGGCAGTGGAAGCTCTAATACATCTAATACTGCTGCAAATAAAGATTCTAAGACTACAGAATCTAATAAAATAGTTAAACTTGGAGAAGAAACTAAAGCTGGAAATATAGGCGTTAAGGTTCTAGAAGTTAAGGAGCAAAATTCTATAAGCAACGAAGCTGGAAAAGCTAATGCAACTTGTAAATTTGTAATCTTAAAGCTAGAGTTAAAGAATAATGGAAATGAAGCAACAGAATATAATCCACACGAATTTAAGTTAAATGACGATAAAAAAACATTAGAAGTTGATGATAATAGTTTTGATGCACTAGGACATTTAAATAGCCAAGAAACTATTTATAAAAATAATAAAAAATTTATAGGCAGCTACGATAAATATAACGCTGGATTATCTAAAAATACTTATTTAGTTTTTGATGTACCTAAAGATAGTAAATTAGAAAATCTAAAATTAACTGTAGAAGGTGCTAAGAATACACAATTAAATTTAAAATAAATATTAAAGGGTACTATTAATTTAGTATCCTTATTTTTTTACGCAAATTCTAGGAACTTTTTATATCTATATTGCATATATTATAAGTATAGAAGATAGAAAAAAGATATAAAGGATGTGTAATAATTGCCTAAAATTAATGTTAGTTTTAAAAAAACAACTAAGGACATGAATTTATACATGAAAGTGATGGAGCAAGAAGAAAGAAGCGAATTTATAAAAGAGTGCATTAAATTTTATATAGATTCTATAGAAAATAAAAAAAGTAGAGATTAAATTTCTCTACTACTATACATATAACCAATGAAAATATGTTATATGAAATTTACTATAGAAAGGTGTAATACCAAATGATTAACTATTTAATAAAAAGTTTTTTAAATACTTATGTACCACGCAACACAACTTGTGTTGAAGAATTACTATATTACAAAGAAGCATATCCTATCTATGCTCAAACTAAAGGCAATTTCAATTATGCAATAAAAAATAAACTTTTAAGCAGACAAGATATACTTCAAATCAAGAAAATGCTTAATCAAGCATTATTCAAAAGACGTCACCTCAAAGATTATAGCCGAAAAAATTTGAGAATGACGCACACGAGATTTATAGTAAGCTTAAATGCAAATATTTATCTCGTAAGCAACTTACTAATATAGATAAATATATTAATAAAGTTGTTGATTCTAAAAGTGTTACAACTACAATTGTAAGCACTCAAATAAGCCAACCATAGCTTATTTTTTGAAAGAGAAGTATTCAAGCGATAACCAACCATAGTTATCTTTCTCTTTCAAAATTCTCTCTACATATAATTGTGTCCGCTTTGCTCAAATTTTATTCGTTAAAAATTTTTTTAGCTTATTTTTGTTTAAAACCATTTCTATTAATTTATTTCTTATTACTATTGGTTATAAAGAATGGCTCAACCATGCGTGTTACAGAGGTCGTTTTGTAACGGTAATAACAGTATATATTATAGTTACAACTTAGAGTTACAAACGTTTGTTCAAGAAACTAAAAAGAGTAAGTAATATTTACCTACTCTTTACATACTTTTTAATCTTCATCGTCTAATAAATTTGTATCAATGCTTTTATTATTTAGATTATTTAATCTTTCTTTTTCAAGTTGTTTCTTAGATTTTTCTTGTACATCCATTCGCATTTGTGGTTGTTGTACATTTTGTGTAACTTGTATTCCACTATTGAATTGACTTTGCAATAATATTTCCAACAAACTTTCCTTTACCATTTGTTTTATATTATCTTTATCAATATTAGTAGTTATACTATTAAGTTGATACTGTCTAATAGCTTCATTTATAATATCAACTTTTGTTTTACCTGTTTTATTAATCAAATTATTTATTTTTTCTTTAACATCCTTATTAGCGCGATTAAATGTAACTGTTATGCTTTTAAAATCACTACTCATTTTATCACCTACTTATCACTTAATCATAACTTACATTAGTTTATCAGCATATTTTGCTTTAGCTATTACATAAAGTCCTTCAACCGAATTCCATTGTGCATTTTCAACAACTGTAGCAAACTTATATCTATCATTTATTACATTTCTTATTAATTCACTTGTCCCACCACAAAAAACAGGTCTTGTTACATCAAATGAGTATCCCATGCTTTTTATTTCATCAACTATTTTTTCTAAATAGCTTTCTTTGACCTTTCTAATTACTTCAATAGATTTATTGTCTTTTTCGCCTCTTATTGTCAAGCAATCATCACTTAAAGCCTTTAGAGCTAAGTTTTCAGAAATTGAAATACCACGAGTATGATCTCTTAATGCATTTCGAGTTAACTGTATTAAATAGTTACCACCGAAATCACGAGCGAAACGGGATTCTTTCACTGCAACACAATTACTATATATACAAAATGAAAAGTTTACCCCACCTAAATCAATTACAGCTACATCCTCATTTTTATAACTATCTATATTATTATATATTGTTCCACTGCCTTCACTTTTTATTGTTATTTCTTTAATCATGAAAGAATATTCTTTTCCGTCTACATTAATATTTATTTCACCATTGCCTTGAATGAATTCCTTATATCCGTCTTTTAAAGCTTTTGTTCGAATAAAGTCTATCGGACAAGCTAGAACCATATATATATAGTTGTCTTTTGTATTTGGCTCTAAAAATTGAGAAATTGCAGTATAACAACTTATTTTGTGTATGTCCTTTTCTTTATTGCTATCAAAATCAAAAGTTTTTCCGCTATCTCCAACAATGTAAATCTTATCTTCGAAACTTACAATATGCGAATTTCCTTCAATTTCTTCATTAATGTCAATGCTCACATGATACTTACTTAAAAATCCAACCTTTTCTACTTCACATTTACCTTTTTTCAATCCTATCGTTTTACTCATATTTTTACCGTTATCATTTGCTAATACCACAATATTACTCATATTTTTACCTCCTATATAATTAAATAGCCATTGTATTTGCATTAATTTTTAATGTATTTTTAATGTATAATATAAGTATATATTATACGGATATATATGTCAATGCTAATTGCATTATATTTTAATGTAATTTTAATGTTTTTATACTTATAATTTAATGCGCTATCTTGTAATTTATATAAATATAGTATATACTAGTTCTATATTATTTTACAATAATTTGAAAATTTTTAGATTGTAATTATAAAATTATATAAAAAAAGACAACTCGTAAAAAGTTATCCACACAACTATATTGCAAATTGATATATTTTATTGTATTATATTAACAAAGCAATTCAACATAATTGAATATAAAACGTGTTAGTTTTAAAAATAAAGTACAAAAAATAACACATCCGCATCAATCTACGGTCGGCAAACTTGCGATTGATACGGATTCCTGAAAACCTAAAAGGTTTTTTCTAACTAATTATATGTTTATTATATATAAAGTATGTATATAAATCAATAGTTTTTTGAAAAACCTCTTAGAGTTTTTACAGTTATTTTTCTGTACGAAATTCTAGGAGGTTTTTTTATGTGTAAAAATTATGGAAACGACAACTTTAAAAAATATACTTTATATCAATTCAATTTATGTTTCAAGGATGGCAAAGTTAAAAATAGTCTTATGGGATTCTATTCTTGGCTTATCAAGATATCTAAAGAAAATATTATCAACTTATCTAAAGAATTAATTACAAAATTATGGAACAGAAAACAAAGTAAAAAAGCAAGTAGAGAAAACACTACATATAAAAAAGTTAATGCAAGTACTGTTTTGAGATGGCTACAGAAATTAGAAAATGCAAAACTTTTATTTGTAGATAGAACTCAAATAAATAATAAATATATATTAAATGCAGATGGATCTATTCATCCTAATATTTTTTCACAACAAAAAAAATGCACTGAAAAATGCACTACTGAAAAAAGACTTCAAGACGTTGCTACTACTAGCGTACAAGAGTTGGATGATGTCTATAAAAACAATAAACTAAATACTATAAATAAAGATATAGATATTCTATCTAATAACAGTTGCCAGGACCATACAACTGTAAATAATTTTAATTATAAATCTTATTTAGATAAACAAGAAAAAGTGTCTAGCGTGAATGAAATGCAAAAAATTATAGAACAAGGTTTCAAAATAATGCATGTACGCAGTAATAAAATAAAAGGGAATGTTTTAGGAAATGTCTTAAACTATTATAATACTATTACTAAAAATAAAGCTTTAAATTATGTATTTGCTGCAATTAATAATGCTAGAGATTTATATTATAAAAAACATAAGGAAGATTGGTTTGGTAAGAAAAATACTCAAATAGATACTTTTGATAATTACGAACAAAGAAATAACGATATAGTTTTAAATAAACTTAAAAAATTAGGTTATTAAAATCAAAGGTATAGCAAGTGTCCCTCTAATTTAGTATAAATATTTAAAGGTACAGTAAGTGTCCCTTGCAATATTTAAATGTAACGCTTTAAGGTATACTAGGTATCCCTTAAATAGGGTATAACAATATATAAAAATATAACAACATATAAACCACCTGTGAGGTGGATAATATTATTTTTCAATAAACTTAAAATCATATAGTAATTAATAGAGATGGAGGAAAATCAATGAATAATGATAATTTTATAATGTTACCTAATAATTTAGTTTGGAATAATGAGAATAAGGAAAATACATTTTTAGAAATGTATGGAGATAAGATAGTTCATATATTTATGTATTTAGCATGTTCAACTAATAGATTTAATAAAACCTTATTTACGATAAAAGATATAATAATTAGTTGTGATTTAACTCCTAAAAGTGGTAAAAATAAAATCAATGACCAATTTAAAAATATATTGATAAATTTAAAATCTAACGGCATAATTGAAACTGACGTTGATTTTAATAGTATAAAAATTAATGAATGTATTAATTGTAAATTTAATATGCCTATTCTTAAAGATAAATTTCAAAATAATACTATGTTTTTTACAATTTCTGTTGATGATTATTTATCAATTTTAGGAAATAATATAAGCAAAATAGATAAATTAATATTACTTAAAGTTTATGCTTATATAAATGCTAGAATAAATCGTGGTGAAGATAAACCACAATGTTTTTACGATAGTTATAGTGCTATCTGCAATGATTTAAAAATTCATGAGAATACATTTAAAAATTGTATTAAACAACTAAATGATATAGGGCTTGTATATTTTGATAATATAGGACTTATTGAAAAAAATAATAAAGTTCATACTGCAAACAATGTATACTGTTTAAATGAAATTGAATTAGATAAATCACTAGATCAATCAAAAGATTATTATTGTAATAAAGGATATAAGATTGTAAATGCTAAATGTAATAAAGATATGCAAAAATTAAATGGATTAAAGGGGAAGATTCAGCAACAACAGAATTTAGGTAAAAATACCTCTAATTTAGAAGGGAAACTTACACTGTTGGAAAATAAAACCCTTAAAAACAATGAATTTAAACTAAAAATTAATAATAAAATTATACCCAATAATTCCAAACTAGTAAAAGTTACTATGCCTACATTTGATGTTAATTTTGAAACAGGGGAATTTACAAAATTAACAGATGAAGAAGTACAGGCTATACAAGAACAAAAAAATGAAGAAAAATTTTCTTATGAAAATTTACCGTTTTAGTTTATTAGATACACCAGATTAATCTGGTGTATTATTATTTTTTTAAAATAATCTAATAGAATCTTAGAAGCCATATTGCTTACAGTTCTTCCTTCATATTCAGCAAGGTCCTTTAATTGTTGTTTGATTTTTTTAGGTATAGTAACTTGTATTCGAGTATTTTCCTTTTTAATCAAATAAATACACCTCCAGCATCTACTATACTAAGAAGGTGTGTAACTTGTACTTAAAGTGTACCACTTATAGGCTATAAAATTTTATTTATTTTTAATAGATCACACGGATGTATATTTAAAGCATTAGAAAGATTTTCTAATGATTTTAGTGTTGGGGTTTTTAATTGTCGCTCAATTCTAGAAATATAACTTTGCGTCATATTGCATTTTTTTGCTAAGTTAGCTTGGGATATTTTAGCTAGTGTTCTTTTTCTTTTAACTTTAGTTCAATCTCATACATGATTTTCCTCCTACGCAATATGCTTAAATACAATTAAAGTTTATGTCTAAATACTTTTAAAACACAAGTAGAAAATTGTAACAAATTGTGGAACGCTTTTCCTAAATATGACCGCATTGCATAAGATTTTATATTATAATAAGTCCTGTAAAAAATATTTTTTATAAGCAAAACAGGACTAGTCATCCAAAACACTTTATATATTAGATTAGAAAGTGCATAAATTCTTATATAATAACTAACAAGATATTAAATGCCAGGAGGATAAAATATGAAACAAGAAATAATAAAACTAATAGAAACTATAGATGAAGATAACAGAATGTTAAAAGTTATATATTCATTTATTAATAACATAATAAAAAAGAAAGACTGTAATTAGTCTTTCTTTTTTTCACTTTCATATAGAGTGTTTACGAGATGCTCTACGAGATTTAAATATTCATCATCAAGTTTTACAAGCTTTTTAGCTATGTTTTGCAAAGAAACATTTCCAGCAGCAATATCAGCTAGTGCACTTCCTAATATAGCTTCATCATCTACAATGTACATTTCACCTTCACCTGTTAGTAACCAAGTTTTATTTACGTTAAAAACAGTACATAAGTGATCTAGAAAAAGTTGCTTAAGATTACCTCTAGAATTTTCCATATTGGAAACTACATCTCGTGATACTCCTAATTTTTTCCCAAATTCAGATTGATTTAATTTGTTATCACGTCTTATTTGAGAAATTCTCTTATGAATCATCTCTTTATCTTTTATTTTATTCAATTTTTTCACCTCTTATTATATTATATACAATACTTATGCGTAAGTCAACGCAAAAA
>NC_015426.1 GCF_000204565.1 Clostridium botulinum BKT015925 | reverse complement strand
TTTTATGTTTAAAATATGAATAATGTGACAATAATAAATATAAAAGAGGTGTATATATGGAAAAATTGGATTATGGAAATTTCCTTCTTATTATGTTTGTTATAATGGGAATTGTAGGATATATAAATATAGCAATAACAAGATCTAAAGCAATTAAACATCACTCAAAATATTTAACCAGAATGCAAATATTAAAAATATTAAACAAAATAGAAAATATGACTGGTAGAGAATTTGAAGAATTCTGTGTATATTTATTTAACAAAACTAATGAATATAAAAGAGTAAAATTAACTGCAGCTACAAATGATGGTGGAAAAGATATAGTAATGACTGATCTTAAAGGAAATACAGTATTTGTAGAATGTAAAAGATATGATGAGTCTATGATAGGACGAGAAATTATACAAAAGTTAGTTGGTGCCATGGTTCAAAATGGAGTTCAAAAAGGAATATTAATTACTACTAGTAAGTTAAATTCTAATGCTCTTAAATGTTTAAATGAAATAAAAAAACACAGTGATTTGCAAGTAGATGTTATAGAATTATACGCTATTCAAGATATGATTGAAAAATATTGTGATGATTCTATATTAAAAGAATTAGATATTGATTCTCATATAAATCAAACAAATGTTTGTAACTCTAAGTTATAACTATATACTATACCGTTATAACCGTTATAAAACGGTCTTTGTAATACCCATGGTTGAGCCATTCCTTAAAGTCAATAAGTAATGAGAATTAAAGATAATAAAAAATGAGGCGATTTTTTATACTTGTCCATTTCTACATAAAAAAATAGATGACTACTCATAACATCAACAGCTTGTAACAAAAATAATCACTATCATTTTTATTTTTATAATATATTGGTTTTATAAATACTGTTATATTATTTTTATCATCTATTTTAAGTTTTAAAGATTTTAATTATGTGTTTTACATTAAATAGTATTACCTTTAAATTAAATTATATGCATTTTCTAAAAAACTATTTTGGCAAATGAACATCTAGTTGATCCAAAACTGTAGACAAACGGTTAAATCCTGTCATATTAGGACTTGCTGAGAATAAAAGCCCTACAGCACAATTATTCTTATTTACAAGTATAGAACCTGAATCTCCATCAGCACCCATGTGAGTTGTAAGTATCTGATCTTTAAATAAAACTCTTTTATCATCCGAGTAATTAACTCTAAAGGTTGTATTTATACTTGTAATAGTTCCCGTAGTAAGTTCAGTTGATGCACCAATTTTTCTAACTTGTTCATTTAATTTTGGACTTTTAACGCAGGTAACTTTGCCTATTAAAGCAATTTTATCACTTAGTATATTTGACTTACTCAATAGTCCTAATGCACAATCAGTTGAATTTGTAGGTTCTTCGTGTCCTTTTATAAAACGTATTGGAATATATTTATGCAGACTTGCAATAGTATCAGTAGGTGCATGACCACCATATAAATAAGCCGGTTGTACAATTGGGGATTTCATAGGTAATATATTAATATTTGCAAGAACATGATTTGTGCTTAAAGCAAATTTACTTACTCCATTTGTAACTAAACAAGCTACTGTACCATTAATTTTATTCATATTTGCACTTATACTATATCCACCTAGAACTGGACGTATTTTCTTATTAAAAGAACATGCTGTAAAACATCCCGTTTCTTTAACATCTGTTGGAATTCCTTTGTATATTACTGGAATCATGTCATTACTATTTAGCTGATTTTGAGGAAGTTTTCTACTTACAAATACTTGAACACATAGTTGATTTGTATAAAATCCATTTTTAATTTTATATCCTAAACCTACACCTACTACATTTCTTTTGTTTAAGAAATATTTATACTCGCAATCACAAATATTGGCTATATTCTGTTGTAATTTATTTTCTTTGTTATTACTAGTACAACAGTTATTATTTAAAACCATATATACATCACCTCGTTTATTTATATATCTTTGAAATAATGAAAGTATTCCAAATAAGCGAAAGTGTATACAATAATCCGTGATAATATATTTAAAAACAAATGATATGAAAAAAATTAAGTGTGTAAAATAGTGCTTATAATTATATTCTAATAAAGAGCTAATCAGTTTTAGGAATTTAATATAAGTGAAAACTACAATAGGTTTTAAATTTATCAGATTATATAAGCAATAATTATTGGTTATATAAGTATGTGACATTATAATATTGTAATTGCCCATATTTTAGCCTAAGAGCCTTTTAAAATATAATTAGGTATCTTAGGTTATTTTATTGTTTAAAATCGAATTTAGAGGTAAATAAGGCTAAAATAAAAGGTATATATAGTTCAGTGATTAAATATATGATTTTATTAGTAAAATTATGAATATTATTGTATGCTAAAAGTAGTTAAATTTATACTATATTTTTATATAGTATAAATACAGTATAATAAAACAAATAATAGTATAAATATAGTGTTGTTGTAGTAAACTTTTTGAAAGCATTGGTATCACTAGCCTGTAGCGATTTTTTTAGTAAAACTTGACGAGGTTTCTAGTAAAACTCGACGAGGTTAGTGGGACTAGTTTACGATATAGCACTTGAACTAATTGACGAGGTCATTAGGATAAATGAACGAGGTCAAAATAGAAAAAAATCATGTTAAAAATAAAAGTGGTCAAAAAATACTAGATAAAGTAAAAACATACTCTATAATATAAAAATAAGGGTATATTAGAAAAACATTACGAGGTTATTAGGATAAATATGGTGTTTTTCATAAATAACCTCGTCAATAAAAGTTTAGTTTAGTAGGTGATATCGTACATGAGTGAAAAAAGCAAAGCATTGCAAAAGCAATCTTTTATTATGGATATAAATATACTAGAAGCACCATTTTTTTTATTTAATCAAAGTACTAAAGCAGTTAAAGTTAAGGATGTAAAAAATAATCCTAATATAACAGATGAAGTAAGACACATATTAGAAGTTCATGGAATAGATCAAGGTGAATCTAAATATTTTAATTGGAAAGATAGTAAAGGTATGACGAGGGAAATGTTAGCGTTAACAACAGGACAGTTACCTCGTAAATTTACTATGGATGTATGGTATGGGATTGTTGGTTTATATATAAAGAAAACAAGTCCTATAAATTTTAATGAACAATTAAATATGTTTGATATACAAAGTGATAGACTTTATTTTACGTTATATGAATTGGCTAAATTTATGAAACTAACAACTGGTGGATCAAATATAGCTAAAATTCAAGATGCTATTAGACAATTAAAAAATACTCAATATTATTCTTTTTCTAACGGTAGTATATATGATAAGAAAAATGAAGAATATATAAAAACTAAAGAAAGAGGACTTTCTTTAGTTTTAGAATATGAGTTTAATTCAGAAAAGAAAAGATCATCAAAACAAGATATGAAATATAAATGTTGGGTACAATTAAATAGTCTTGTAATAGATAATATAAAACATGAATTTATTAAATATCTTAATTCTGAAACTTATTTTACATTACCATCAGGATTAACTCGTGGACTTTATACATATCTTGAGGGAAATAAGTATTCAAGTAATGGAATGTTAACTTATATAAAAAGAAATTTTGAAGTTTTAGCTAATAAAATTCCAATAGAATATAAATTTAATTCTGATTTAAAAAAGAAACTAAAAAAGCCCCTTGAGAATTTAATCAAATACGGAATTATATCAGATTATTTTTATGGAGATAAATATATCATTAACAAAAAAGAACCTTGTATTTATTTTATATTCAAAGGTAAAAAAGAAGAGATTATTAATACTTTGCGCCAAAAATACGAGGAAAAGCAATTACTATTAGAAGTTGCAACAGATAATATAAAAAAAGACGAATTTGAGATGGAAATACCTGAAAATTTAGATAAGACTTTAGAGGAAATAGGTTTTAATGCTAAAGTAATAAAACAATTATATGCGGAACATGATAAATGGGATATTGTTAAATATGTAATATGGCTGCAACAACAAAAAAGTAAGAACACTGGATCAGTAAAAAATTCAGCAGGATTATTAAGATTTGCATTAATGGGAAATGTAAATTTAGAGATAAGTCATAAAGATATCGTCGAGTTTGTCGAAAATCAAAAGGAAAAATTTGAAGAAAATAAAATATCTCGTCAAGAAATACTAAAAAATGCATATGATAAATACGTAAATGACGAGATAGAAAAACTTAAAAAAGAGGAAGATGGAACCTATAATATAATTTACGAAAATACTTTAATTAACATAGAAGCACAGGTAGATGCTCAAATAGCACAGTTAAGATTACTGGAAAAAAATGAAGGGGTAGAAATGCCTAGCTTAAAATTATGGGAAGAATTTAAAGAAAAGAAAGAAAAGTCAGAGCTATTTAAAAAGAATTTTATTAATAGTATTAAAGTATTTAGAGGAATCATGACTTTAGAAGAATTTAAAATTGAGTTTGAAAAGGATAAATGATAGGAAAACCGTACATTTTTTCATGAAAATCGTTAAAAATATTGCACAAACTTCCTAAAAGTGACATAATATTCTCGTGGTTAAAATTAGATAAGTCTCTAAATTTATGAAATTTAGTGTGTAACATTCTGAGAATATTTTTTGTAAATGATACTAAAGATAAAATGTTCTCTCGTATGACTTATAGAATTTAACAATTATTTAATGAAGGACGTGAAGTGTAATGAAAAAAAAATTTGTATTTATGTTTACAATAATTTTAACATGTATTGTTGTTTTTGGCGGAATTAAGTATTTAACAAGTAGAAAAAAAATTAGTGAAAAAATTACTCAAGTAGTTGCATTTGGAGATAGTTATTCAGACAATGGGCAGGCTAAAAAAATTTCCACACAAATTATGGCTGATCCTAATAGACCAAAAGAAGCATATTTAAAACCTTCAGATAAATTATATTGGAACGGAAGATATTCAAATGGAAATACAGCTGTTGAAGTGTTATCACAAAAGTTAGGTGTACCATTAACTAACTATGCTACAGGTGGAGCAACTACTGGAGAAAAGAACTATTCTGATTGGACAGATTACTTAGGCAATACAGGGGTACTTGGACAAATTGAAAAATTTAAAAAAAGTTTAAAAACAGATAATGCAGATCCTGATGCATTGTATTTTATTTTTGCATCTGCAAATGATTATTTTAAATTCATGGATTATTCTATGCCAGGTAAAATTGAAACTGTGGCAGATAATGCTGTTAATAACATAAATACTGCTGTTAAAACATTAGCAGGACTTGGAGCTAAAAAGTTTTTTGTAGTAAATAGTAGTGATTTAACACTTGTACCTTATGAAATTACTAACAATAGAACAAAATCTGCTGCAGTTTTTGTAAACCGTGTAAATAAAAAACTTCCTGAAAGTTTAAAAGAATTGCAAAAGAACTTAAATGTCAAAATTATGATGTTTGATCTTCCTAAAATTAGTGACAAGATAATGAAAAATCCAAGCAAATATGGATTAGTTGAATTAAAGAAGGAATGTCAAAGCACTTATCCAAAAGTTAAACCAGCATGTGATAATCAAGATCAATATTATTTTTGGGATGAATGGCATTATAGTCGTGCTGTTCATAAAATATTAGGTGGAGAAATGTATTCTAAGGTAAAAATGTTTAAATAGAATATATGCTGTATTTTAGGAGGTGACTTTTTGATTAAAAAATTTAAAAGTATTCAAACTAAATTTTTATTTATTACTATACTTATTATTATATTAGCACTGGCAACTGTCGGTATTACTATTGGCTATCAAGTTAACAATCAAGTTAAAAAAGATTATATTAGTAACTCCCAAGAACAGATGAAATTAGCTGAGCGTTCTATCCGAATTTTCTATGATCAAATAGATAGAAATATAAATATGCTGGCTTCTAATCCATTAATAATTCAAGCAAATAAAGATAATATTACAAGTTATATTAATACTACAGAAGCTACTCAAATGACACCATCTAAAAATGGACCAATTGAAAGCGGAATTTATAATATATTTGAACAATACGCAAAATCACATCCAGGTACAATGTTTGTTTATTTGGCTACTAAATATGGTGGTTATGTAAATTGGCCAGAATGCACTATATCAAAACAATATAATCCAACTCCTAAGGCGTGGTATCAAACAGCTTTAAAAGCAAATGGAACTATAATAAGAACAGCTCCATACAAAGCTGATACTGGTTCAATGGTTATAAGTAATGTACGTTGCTTAACTGATTCCAATGGGAATGTATTAGGTACAATAGGAATTGATGTTGAACAATCGGTGATTAGTAATATGTTAAGTAAAATGAAGATAGGAAAAACAGGCTTTTCTATGCTTATACATAATACAGGAATGGTTATGGCAGATGGAAATAATACCACTAATAATTTTAAAAACATAAAAGATGTGAACATACCTGGAATCGAAAAAGTATTATCAAAAGATTTAAAGTCCTTTAAGGTTACTATTGATAAAAAACAATATATTGGTAGTACACATAAAATAGATAATACAGACTGGATTTTAGCATCTTTTATGTCAGAAAATGAATTATTATCAAGTGCTAAAAGAATATCTAGTATAATTTTAGTTATTTCAATATTTATGTTGATTTTAACATTTATTTTAATTAATATCATCACAAAGCAAATTACAAGTCCAATAATAAAATCTTCTAAACACTTAGAAATACTTGCAAGTGGGGATTTTTCTCAAGAACTCGATTGTAAATTATTGTCAAGAGAAGATGAAATAGGAACAATAACTAATGGAATTAATAATATGAAAAGTTCTTTAATGAATTTAGTAGTTAGTATTCGAAATGAATCATCAGCTATTGAACAGAAAGTGAGTAACATTGTAGACAATGTTAAGATATTAGATGGTGACCTGCAAGAAATATCTGCAACTACAGAAGAATTAGCTGCAAGTATGGAAGAAACATCAGCAGTATCTGAAGAAATGTCAGCAACTTCACAACAAATGGAACTAAGTATTAATTCTATAGCTGAAAAATCTGAAAAGGGTGCTGTCGCTGCTAATGAAATTAATAAAAGAGCAGCTATGATTAAAGAAAATACAAATATTGCTCAAAAAAAAGCTGCTAATATACTTCTGCATACAAAAGATCAACTTCAGCAAGCAATAGAAGATTCAAAGATAGTTGATGAAATAAATATTTTATCTGAATCTATCATGCAGATAACAGAACAAACTGATTTACTTGCATTAAATGCTGCTATCGAAGCAGCAAGAGCTGGTGAATATGGAAAAGGATTTTCAGTTGTTGCTGATGAAATAAGAAAACTTGCAGAACAATCAAAATCTACAGTGCTTAAAATACAATCTGTAACAACAAATGTTGTATCTTCAGTAAATAATCTTTCTACTAATGCCACTAATTTATTAGATTTCGTATCTACAGATGTTGCTAATGATTATGAGGTTATGTTAGATGTTTCAGAAAAATATAACGTAGATGCTAAGTTTATAGATAAACTAGTAGCAGAAATTAGTGATACTTCTGAGGAACTTTTATCCTCTGTTCAAGAAGTTTTAGGCGCTATAAATAACGTTGCTGTAGCAGCTAATGATGGTGCTTCTGGAACTACAAATATAGCAGATAAAGTTAGTAAAGTAAATTACAAATCAACAGAGGTTATGCAGGAAGTTTTAAAATCAAAAGAAAGTACGGACAAGTTACAGCAAGAAGTTCATAAATTTAAAATATAATTTTATAAAATTAAAATAGTACCTATAGATTGGACACATAAAAAGAGTGTCTTGTTTATAGGTACTTTTTATGTATAATGATTTTTGAATACAGAGATATTTAAATTTTAAGCAGTATTCCTTTTTGTCCTTTTTTCATTAACACATTATATTTACACTCAATGTGAGATTCAATGCTTGATATATCATCATATTCAATAGGTTTAATTAATTTATCACAGCTATCAACAATTCCCCATTTATTATTAAGCTTTACTGCAAAAGAATTTTTACATAGATATTTTATATCTTCATACTTTGGATTTATTTTATAATGTCCGCTTTTATCTAAAATTCCGTATTTTCCATTTAAATCTACAATACAGAAGTTATCATTAAATTCAAGGAAATTATTAAATTTAACAGGGATTACAACTTTTCCAGATCTATTTATAAATCCATATTTATTATTATTTTTCACACGGAACAAATCATCTTTATAATATGTAATCTCCTCATAAAAGTCAGGTGTTAGTTCCTTTCTGTTTGTGTCTAACAACTGATGCATCATTTTAGTATATTCTAAACTATTTCCCATATCGTCTACTGCATTGCTAACTATATTTTTATTATCTGCATAATCTATTTTAAAAGCTTCAAAAGGCTTTACAATAGTTTTGCCTCTGTTATCCATAACTCCATATAATTTGTTACAGTTAAACTTATCTATTAATAAAACTTTATAAGTTCCTTTTTTAATTTCCAATATAAGATCAAACTCAAATGGAATTATAACCTTACTATTTTTATCAATAAGACCGCATTTGTTGTTTAATTCTACTATGAAATTTCCATCTTCACAAGGAAAAAGCCATGAAAATTTAAAGGGAATTATAGTTTTTCCGTCTTTATTAATAAGTCCCCATTTTTTATCTTTAGAAGCAGAAATGAAATTTGCATCTTTTGAGTATTTTCCGATGCCATCAAATACAAAAGGAATCACTGTTTTTCCTTTTGTATCTATAAATCCGAGTTTCCCTTCATTATTTTTATATGGAAATTTATCTCCTTTTTGAACATTGCATATACTCATAAAATCAATAGGTGGTACTATATCTTCCCCCTTTGAATTGCAATATCCAGTCTTGAAATTTTTAGAAACAGCAAATACTCCATTACCTAAATAAGAATATATTGTGTATCTGTCATCTATAACTTTTCCATCTTTACTAATTAACATGGATTTCTTATCTTTATTTAATACTGAAACGGCTCCATTATCTAAAAAACTACACTCTTTATCTATGTATATTATGTCTTCCTTTGAAATTATGTTTCCTTTTAAATTAATTAATTTATAATTCCTTTTAGGAAATGTACCTTTGGGAATAGGAGCAATATCAATTCCATAAATGTTTTTTCCAAGATAACATACATTTGATATTCTATTAACGTCTTTTGGAAGTGAAATTTCTTTTTCATTACTACAAGAAGTTAAAAACATCATGAACATACATACTAAAAATACTTTTAAAATTTTCTTCATAAGTTTAAATTACCTTTCTTTCTATATTTTATTTTTTGATTATATATTGGTATTGTAACTTAAGAGATCATATAACAAAAGTATATAATTCGACAAGTGCCTGGCACCAATTATTATAGATTACTAGAAAAAAATTAGTTATATTGCTATATTATCTTTTACAGTATAAATACAGTATAATATAACATAATACAGTATAAATATAGTGTTGTTGTAGTAAACTTTTTGAACCTATTGATATTACTAACCTAGAGCCAGTTATTTTTCTACGAACGACGAGAAACTTTCTGTGAATGACGAGAAACCTTCTTTGAACGACGAGAAGCGATTTCTGCGAATGACGAGAAATTTTCTGTGAACGACGAGAAAACTTTCTACGAACGACGAGAAATTATGATATAATAATAAAAAATATAAAATGCAAGGTGAACGGTTATGGAAAATAATGAAAAAATTAATTCTAAAAAGAAAATTATAAATGAAAATACTACTGTTATAGACAATAATATAATAGAATCTCCTTTGTTTATTTCGAGTTTAAAAGAGGTTGTAGAAGTAGAGCAATTAGAAAAATATATTGATAAAAATAGAAGCATACATAGAGTTATAGAAGTTATTAAAGAAGACTATGAAGGAACGTCGAACCCTAAAAATTATAAAAATGTTCCTGTGGTTTATAGACAATGGACGGATAGCAAGGGTTTAGAAAGACAATTATTAGTTACTCATGCAATTCCAGATATGTATACTATGGATGTGTGGAATGCATTAATAGGTTTGTACATTCAAAAAATATCTCCGATTCATTTTAATAATAATAAAAATACATATGACTTAGATGTTAATGAAATGGAATTTACGTTGTATGAATTAGCTAAATTTATGAATAAATCTACGGGCGGGTCAACTTTGGATAAATTAATGAAAGAGATTGTTCGTTTAAATAATGCAAAATATTATAGTTTTGCAAATGGAGTTATTTTTGATAAAAAGAAAGAGAAATATTTAAAATCTAAAACAAAAGGAATGTCTTTAATATTAGACTGTGAATTTGATAGTGAAAAAAGAGTTAAAGATGAAAAAGTAAATTCTAAATGTAAAGTAGAATTTAATAAATTGATAATAGATAATATAAGATATCAATATATTAAGTATATTGATCCTAAAGAATATTTTGCATTGCCTTCAAGGGGTTTGACTAGAAGGCTATATGTATACTTAAAAGGAAATTCGCATCAAAGTAATGGCACAAAATATACATATATAAAGAGAAATTTTTATGTATTAAAAAATAACATACCAATACTAGAAAAGCAACCTTCCAAAATTAAAGAAAGATTAAAAGTACCTTTAAAAAATTTAATAAAAAATGGGATGATAACAGACTATTTTTATGGTGATGAAGATGTTATAAATGAACAAGAGCCGTGTATATACTTTATTTTTAAGGGGCAAAAAGATGAAGTTATAAATAGTTTGCGCAAAAAGTACGAGGAAAAGCAATTACAATTAGAAGTAGCAGCAGATAATATAAAAAAAGATGAATTTCAAATGAAAATACCTGAAAACTTAGATAAGACTTTAGAGGAAATAGGCTTTAATGCTAAAGTAATAAAACAATTGTATGCAGAATATGATAAATGGGAGATTATCAAATATGTAATATGGTTGCAACAACAACAATTTAAGAGTAAATGTACTATACAAAATCCAGCAGGACTATTGAGATTTGCATTAATGGGAAATATTAATTTAGATTTAACTAATAAAGATATCGTTGAATTTGTTGAAAATGAACAGAAAAAATTTATAGAAAATAAATTATCTCGTGAAGAAATAGTACAGAATGCTTATGATAAATATGTAAATGAAGAAATGGAAAAGTTCAAAACAGAAGACAATGCAACACATGATATAATTTACGAAAATACTTTAATTAATATAGAAGCTCAGGTAGATTTGCAAATAGCACAGTTAAGATTACTTGAAAAAAATGAAGGGGTAGAAATGCCTAGCTTAAAATTATGGGAAGAATTTAGAGAAAAGAAAGATAAGTCAGAGCTATTTAAAAAGAATTTTATTAATAGTGCTAAAGTTCTGCGTGGTATTATGACTTTAGAAGAGTTTAAAGTAGAGTTTGGGAATGATAAATGATAGCGAAAAAATTAAAAATACATATGAAACTAAAATAACTACTTTGAATCAGTAGTTATTTTTTATTGTTAAAAAATAAGGTTAGTTTTAATCATTTACTAGCATTAATGATATTAGCATAGGAGAAATATTTGATAATATTTTTGAAAGTGGTGATTTCATTGATTGGATATGAAAGCTTATATAATGAAGACTATTTGTAAATAGGAAAAGGGAAGTAGTTTAGAATAAAAATGTACATAAATACTTATTTTAATATATATATATACAAATATAGAAAAAATTCAACAATAATATTGAAAAATAATTCTTAAATTACATAATTATAGTATAATAATAAAATAGAAAGGAGATGAAGATAATGGAATTCAAAAAATTAGTATTAACATCAAAAATGGCTCATTTTAAAAATGGAATTAATGGAAAAAATCAAAATACTTTTAGAGTTCCTCCCATATCAACCATAGTGGGTATATTGAAAAACATCTATGGCAAAGACATTAAAGATTTTATATTTGGATACACCTGCAAATATGATGGTATTTTTAAAGATGTAACTACAATATACAAAGAAGTTAATTTAGATATATCATCAGCTAAAGGGGATAGATTTCAACATGATATAGCCTTTATTGAATATTTAGTTAATCCTATTATCACAGTTTATACAAACTTAGATACTCCAATTAAAATTAATGATATTTTAAATTTAGGTAAAACAAATTGTTTAGCCAAATGTAAATTTGAAAAAGAAAATATAACCAATAAAGAATGTATAGGATATAATCAATGGACACCAATTAATACAGGTAACGGCAAAATAAAAAGGATTAACAAAGAAACTATATATAATCAAAATAAAGGATACTACGACTATTACACAGAGCTGTTTAGATTAAATGAAGAATTTACAGCTAAACACATACTTGAAGATCAAGAAGAAGGAATTCAACTATGGCAATATAGAGGGGTAGGTGATATAGAATGTTATCAAGAAAATCTATAATATTACAAGCACAAAATGACGGAGTGCTAGATTATAATTGGAATTATCCTTTATCAATCAATTTATTTAATAAAATGTCCCTATATGATGCAAAATTCGCTGAATTTTTACATGATGAGGGATTCAAAAGTAAAGATGAAAAGAAAAAGAAATTTAAATTAATAAATTTTATGCTTCTATTTAATAATCAAAAAATGGATAGTGAAGGTATTAATATTAATAAAAATGATGAATCAGTATTAATTATATCTGGATATAAAGATCCGATGAATGCAATATTACAAGGATTATGTATTAATAATGAGATTAATTTAAATAATGTTATTTTTAAAGTTATTGATGTTAAAGAAGATAAAAAAGTTAAATTTAATAAAATAAATATTTATAAGGCTATGACACCAATAGTAGAGAGTATATGGGAAGATAATTCAGTTAAATTTTTAAATCCATATCAATCTAAATATTACGATGCAATTAAGCAAAATTTAAACAGAAAATACGAGATTATATATAACAAACCATATAGTGGTGAGTTAAAGTTAATGATTGAAAATATGCTAAAAATTAAGCAAAAATCAATAAGAATTAAAAATGGTTATATACAAGGGTACAGCAATTTTGAAATATTAGTTCAATGCAATAAAAATATGCAAAAGGTAGCCTATTATTGTGGGTTAGGTCAAAATAGTAGCATGGGTGCAGGTCTTGTAAATTACATTACAGGGGGTGAATAAAATGGAAAGAACCTATAATGTATTTATAGATAATGGATTGTATGTATTAGCAAATGAGATAGATAAAGAAATTCAAGATATTACATTAAAGGACATAAAAAATAGTACAAATATATTTGCTAAGAGATTTGAGGAATATGCTAGCTGCGAATATTATAAGAAAAATGTAAGTATGGGATTTCAGAATTCAGCATATACTCAAGCATTAAAAAAAGATAAAGAAACTAAACAAGAAAATGAAACAAGGTCTGAAAAAGTTCAAAATCAATATAATCTAATATTAAGTAATATGGGAAATGATGAATATTGCAGTATATGTGGTAAAAAACATGTTAACTTAAATCCCAATATAAATTATGTAAAATCTTTTACTAGATGCTGGATGCCTCATATTCACGCAAATACATTTATAAATTATATAAATAATCTTGAAATGGTTAATATATGTCCTGTTTGCTTGTATTTGTCTATGATAAGTATATTTAATTTTGAAAAAGCAGGAGATAAGATAATTTTATATAGCAGTGATGACAATGATTTTATGAAGGACTATACTTACGATAAACAAATAGAAGTGAAAAATAATATTGCTATGTGTGCTAAAGAATCTAAAGAAAAAACAAACAATATAAAAAGCATTACTGAAGTTATAAAAAAATAGTAGATGAAGGAAATAAGTACGATGGTTATATAGAGACAATTAGTTTTATAAACTCTGCACAGAATGAGGGTTATGAAGAAAGTTTAATATCAAATAAGGATTTAAAATTTATAGGTATGTTAACTAATAAGGTATTAAGAGACGAGTTTCAAGGATTAGGATTTTTCTAAAGATTTAATTACTAGAAGACTACAAAATAACTATATAAGTTGTATTTTAAAAAATTTAAGAAGTAATTATGTAGAAAACATTTCAACGGAATTATTTAAATGAAATTGAGGAGGAGTACGGTAAATTGAAAAAAGAAAAATTAGAATTAATTAAAGAAGTATGTGAAAAAGTATATGAAACAAATGACATAGATGAAATAAAGGAACTTAAAAAAAGCTGATGAATTGCACAAATTTGAAGAAATGTTAGTGAAGTGGAATTATGCTTAATAAAAATAAAAAAGAAAATAAAGAAAAACAGGATTTGTTTGATCTATATCAATATGATATGTTAGTTGATTTTAAAGAGTTTAAAAGTACAAAAAATAGAATGACAATAGGATTTATGAATTTAGATAAATAATTAAATTAATGAGGAGGAATAAGAACATGAATGGTAATAGATTTTTAAATATAATTTATGCAATAGAAGGATTAAACAGTAGATTAAACGGAAGTTCTAAAGAAGTTGAAAATAATGGAGGAGGTAATGATAACATAACTTTTACTAAGAAAATAAATGGTAAAGCATATGTATCAGCACCTTGCGTAAAGAAAAATATGAAAGAGTTTATGCAGAATGAAGGGTATGAAATTTCAACATATAAAAAGAAATGGTAGTCAAGTAGTATCAGCTTCACATCCTGCAAGATTTTTAAATGAAGATGTATTTGGTATGATGTTAGCAAGTAAAGAGGAGATTAGTGAGGAAGAATATAACAAATTAGATGATGAAATGAAAAAATTATATAAAAGTAATAAAAAGAAATATACTAGAAATGTTACTAAAAAAAGAAAAGCTAGTTTTATGTTGAATGGAATAATAGGGGTTAATAGAGGTCGAGTAAACAAAGAGTTTGGAATATGCAAAGCTGAAAATGAGAGTATGCCCTATAAATTAGAAACTTATTCTGATATGCTAGTTGGTTTAGGTAATCTTAATATAAATGAAACTGCTAAATTCAATATTAGTGATGAGGCTACAGAATTTAGAGATTATTCTATAAAAGAAGCTGAGGTTTTAGGTGTTGAAGAGGAGCTTTCAAAAGAAGATAAATTTAATAGAATAAAAACTGCTCTACAAGGATTGCAATATTTAAGTCTAAAATCTAACCAATCAAATTATTTAACAGATACTATGCCTAAAGTTGTTATATTGGGTGAATACAAATGGGGAAATAATGTATTTCAAGGATTGATAAATAAAGATGGAGTAAATATAAAAGGTCTTGAGGAAGTAATTGAGGAATATGATAATTTTAGAAATAGTAAGATTTGGATAGGCGTTAGTAATAGAATTTTAAATAAAAACTTTGAAAATGTGAAAGAGGATCTTGAAGAAGCATTTAAGGATTGTGATGATGTTGTAATAGGTAGTGTAAAGAATGCTTTTGATGGATATTTAGAATATTTAAAAGAAACTATGTAACTATAATGTATTGATTTTTGCAGTGAACCTCTAGTAGTGTTTTTGCTAAATAATTAAAACAAGCTTGTAAACTACTTATATCAACGTTTGTATAGATTTACTATAAAAAATGGCTCACTGCAAAATTTAGTGATTTTATGTTAAAAAGGTTATAAAGGATATGAAGTTATATAGTATTATGAAGATAATAGAAGGAAAATGGGGTATTAATAGAACTATGTTAGTTATAAAGTTGGAGATAAAGTAAGAATAGCATTAAGTGGTAATAAAGTATTAATAGAACTATGTTAGTTATAAAGTCAGAAGGTGTTATAGAAATAGGTGATAATAATTTTGGTATTAATAGAACTATGTTAGTTATAAAGGTATCTAAATCAATGTTAGATTTGGGACCAGAATGGTTAGGTATTAATAGAACTATGTTAGTTATAAAGCTGTCTTTTATATCACCGTTATTATTAAAAGTAATTGTATTAATAGAACTATGTTAGTTATAAAGTGCACCTTCTAGCAACTTGCTGAGTTGACCCTGAGCGTATTAATAGAACTATGTTAGTTATAAAGATAGCGGAAGTAACGATTGTCATTCCAACTGTTTTAGTATTAATAGAACTATGTTAGTTATAAAGTACCTTTACACAACCAGAATTTTTATTAAATTTAAACGTATTAATAGAACTATGTTAGTTATAAAGTTGTATAAAACTTGGGGATGTAGGTTGATTTGTGTAAAAACAAATTAACCTACATCTTTTTTGTATGGAAAATTGGTTAGTTTGGAATAATATACTTATAAGAATTTAGGAGGAATCTAAATGAGAAATTTTGAAGTACCTGATTTTGATTACAAAGAAGAAGTTAAGAAATGCAAAAGTTTAGATGATGTTATGGGTAAAAACGGATTAATACAAAGAATGTTAAAAGACGTTATTCAAAATATATTGGAAGCAGAAATGGAAGATCATTTGGGAAGAGATAAATATGAAAGAAATTCTGAAAATAATAGTAAAAATTATCGCAATGGCTATAGTAAAAAGAATATACGCAGTAGCTTTGGAGATATAGATGTAGATATTCCAAGGGATAGAAATGCTGAATTCGAACCAAAAGTAATTAAAAAGTATGAAACTGTTTGCAATGAACTAGACAAAAAGGTTATTGGTCTTTATGCACGGGGTATGTCTACACGTGATATACAAGCGGAAATAGAAGACCTTTATGGGATTACTATATCACCATCAATGGTATCAAAAATCACTGATAAGGTAATTGGCGCAGCCACTGCGTGGCAAAACAGAACATTGGATAGAATTTATCCTATAGTATATATGGATGCTATGCATTTTAAAGTAAGAGATGACAATAGAATTGTTAGTAAAGCAGCATACATATGTATGGCATATGATATGAGTGGTCATAAAGATATTTTAGGTATTTGGGTTGGAGAATCCGAAGGAGCGAAGTTTTGGTTGTCAGTATGCAATGATTTGAAGAATAGAGGTGTTAAACAAATACTAATTGCATGTATGGATGGGCTTAGAGGTTTACCAGATGCTATAAAAACCGTTTATCCAGAAGTAAGTATACAAACATGTATAGTACATCAAATTAGAAATTCTCTGAAATACATAGCGTCAAAAGATAAGAAAGAATTCATTAAAGATTTAAAATTAATTTATAAAGCAACTACCGAAGAGCTAGCGCTCCTAGAACTTGATAATCTCAAGGAAAAATGGGGTTCTAAGTACGGTATAGTTATTGATTCTTGGTATAATAATTGGGATAATTTATCCACATTCTTCGAATTTTCACCTGAGATTAGAAAAATGATATATACTACAAATGCCCTAGAAGGATTTAATAGACAGATTAGAAAATTTACTAAAACCAGAACCGTATTTCCTACGGATGAATCCTTAAAAAAGTCATTATATCTAGCAACCATGGAGATAATGGAAAAATGGACTTCACCAAGACAAAATTGGGCTCTTACACTAGGTCAATTAACAATTACATTTGGTAATAAAATAGATGAATTTTTAGCATAATAGCTTGTACTTTTTAGAAATTTTATGTATATTTAAAACTTTATTACACACACTATAATTAGATATAATTAGCCATTATTAGTATGTTTTAAATTTAAAAAAATATTACTAGAAAGGTGAATTTCCAGTAATATTTTCTGATACTAATTAGAAGTACACAAATCTATCTATATTCTCTAAAACTTTAATATTTAACATTTTAATTTCCGTATTAATAGAACTATGTTAGTTATAAAGCTTACTTATCTTCTAATTCTATAATTCCCATTAATGCATGTATTAATAGAACTATGTTAGTTATAAAGTGACATTGCTCCTATCTGGATAATATTATTCTATATATGTATTAATAGAACTATGTTAGTTATAAAGCACGGACACAATAATTCTACATCTATATAATATATTTCGTATTAATAGAACTATGTTAGTTATAAAGTATTGGGAAATGGCTAATTCGCTATTTCCCATGAAAGTATTAATAGAACTATGTTAGTTATAAAGTATCTAGATTGTGTAGGAGTTCGTACTCTTGGATATGGTATTAATAGAACTATGTTAGTTATTAGTAATCGGTGACAGGGTGGTGTACATATGAGAATTATAACTTGGAATTGTAATGGTGCTTTTAGAAGAAAATCAGCACCAGACACTTGTCAAAATATTGTTCTTCGTTTCGCCATATTTCGGGCGGTGCCTGGCACCGAGAAGATATAATATAATTAGATCATGTTGATATTATTATAGAATTAGATAGGAGAGTTTATGATATGAATTATGAAAATAGTGAGCAAATTGAACAAATACCTGTTTTAATCCAGAAATTATATTCAATAGTAAATGAACTAGAAACATCTTTTAAAGGTAGAAAATTTACTCTTGATGGACATTTAGTTGGAAGCATAGGGGAGGTATTGGTGTCTTATTATTATGATTTAGAATTATTGCCTAATTCAACAAAAACACATGATGCTAAGACAAAGGATAATAAATTAGTTCAAATAAAAGCCACTCAAGGCAAATCTATAGGAATTAGTAGCAAACCTAATTATCTTATTGTTATTAAAATATTACCTGATGGAAGTATAGAAGAAATATATAATGGATCAGGAAATTTAGCTTGGAGTAATGTGGGTAAGGTTCAGAAAAATGGACAGTGTAATATATCCGTAAATAAACTTAAAAATTTAATGAGTGAAGTCCCAGAAACTTCACGTATACCTAAAATAAGATGATATTTAAAAAAAATCAGTGACAGACACTTGTGGAATCATAAACCTACCTACTAAAGAAAGGAGATAATATACATGAATGATTTAAATGATAAATTAAAACAATATAAAGCAAAATCAGATGGGACTACCTTATTTCAACATAATCAGGATTTACTTGTGGCTTTAGAACAATTATCAAAAATACATTCAATACCTCAGGAATTAAAAAACTCATTGATAAAATGTATAAAGTATCATGACATTGGAAAAGTCACTGATGATTTTCAGAATAATATAGAATCTAAACATAGAAACATTAGACATGAAATAATATCAGCATCAGCAAAAGATTTAGATGATAATGAAAGATTAAATATATTATTACATCATAGGGTTTTAGAAAAGTTAGCTCAATTTATAAATAATGTATATTACAAAGATAGCTTAAATGAAGTAAAAAATAAATTGAATATAAAAGTGGAAGATATAACATCATATTTAAAGAAAATATGCAGAGGTGGCAGAGAAAATCACAAAAAACTACATAATAAAGATTTGATAATACAATTAGGATTATTAAAAATGTGTGACCATATAGCTTCAGCAGGAATTAACAATATAGATATAGGATTGAATACAAAGGAAGTATTCAACTTTGAAAAATATAGATCAATTCAAGAAAAAGTATTAAATTTAAAAGAAGTTAAGGATATAATTATACAAGCACCTACAGGACTAGGTAAGACAGAAACTGCGTTATTGTGGACAAACTTAGTACAAAATAAGTTTAAAGGGAAAAGAATATTTTATATATTACCTTATACGGCTAGTATAAATGCATTATATAAGAGATTTAAAGAACAAAACATAAGTGTAGGGGTATTACATAGCAAAGTACAAAGTTTATTAAGTCGAGATGAAGACATAGAGAATATAGAAGAAGAATTACAGTTATTTAAGAAAAATATTAAACAAGTTACTATATGTACTATATTTCAACTATTAAAAGCCATGTTTTCTTGTAAGAACTTTGAAATGATATTAGCTCAATTAAAAGATAGTATTATAGTCATTGATGAAATACATTGTTTTGATTTAAGAACATTTGCATTTATGATGGAATCACTAAAATATTTAAGAGAGAATTTTGGAATAAATATTTGCATTATGAGTGCTAGTATTCCTACTTGTATGCTAGAATTTATGAAAGAAACTTTGAATATTAATACGCTAATTAATGCAGACAAAGAAGACTTTTTAATTAGGCATCATATAAATAGAGTTGATAAAGAATTAGTAAATGACTTAGACAAAATTAAAGCAGCTATAGAAAATAATAAGCAAGCTTTATTGTGTGTTAATAATGTAGCTGCTTCACAAAAATTGTTTAGTAATTTAAAAGAACAGTATCCTAATAAAAATATTAAACTAATTCATGGGAGATTTAATGCTAGAGATAGAAGTGAAATAGAAAAAGATTTAAAAAATTGTGATGTACTTATAGGTACACAAGCAATAGAGGTTAGTTTAGATATTGATTATGATGTTCTTTATACAGAAATGGCGCCATTAGACGCATTATTGCAGAGATTTGGTAGAGTAAATAGAAAAGGTGAAAAAGGAATAGCAGACGTATATATATATAATAAATCCAAAGAATACAACAGTATATATGATAACAATATAATAGACAAAACAGATATAGAATTGAATAATATTATAAAAAATGATAGTGGTATTATTTTAGAAGATAAAGTTAACCTATATTTAGATAATATTTATACAGAATTTAATATTGATGAATATAATCAATATAAGAAACAAATAAATGATATAATTAACAATATTAGAGTTGGATATTACAATGAAAATGCTTGTGAGGAAATGTTGAGTAATGATAACTCTGTTCAAATGATACCTGTTAGTTTGCTAAGTGAATATATTAAATCGAGAGAAGAAAAACGATATATAGAAGGTAATGAGTTGTTTGTGAATTCAAAAAAATATTTATCAGAATATAATAAAAATCTTAGAATTTATATAACAGATCGTGTTTATGATATTAGAGGACTAGTTGAAAAAGAAATAGATATAGATAATCAAATGGTTTAATAATTTTATTTGCAGTGAACCTTCAGTAGTGTTTTTTGTATTTTTTGAAAAAGTGCTTTAAGTATATATATATCAACGATTGTAAAGAGTTATTGCAAAAAAATAGCTCACTGCAAAATTGTATGATTTCTTTTCAAATTTTAAGTGTAAAATATGGAGTTGTATAGTAAAACAAAGATATTAAAAGAAAAATGGGGTATTAATAGAACTATGTTAGTTATAAATAATTTAACTGCATTTTCTAAAATGCTTATTCCTTCTATGTATTAATAGAACTATGTTAGTTATAAATTTAGGTACTTGAAGTTTATATATTTTTATTTTTTTCCGTATTAATAGAACTATGTTAGTTATAAATCTTCAGATTTTCCATCTATGCATATACTAACGTGCTTGGTATTAATAGAACTATGTTAGTTATAAATTTTCCATATTGCTTAGATAAATAAACTCTTTCATCTGTATTAATAGAACTATGTTAGTTATAAATTGTTGGCAGCTGCTAATTTATACTCACGTCTGAATGTATTAATAGAACTATGTTAGTTATAAATTTAAAAAGAGTATTAAATTCATCTTCAAAATAAAACCGTATTAATAGAACTATGTTAGTTATAAATTATATGAGAAAACTTGTAAGTGGTGAATATATGTTGGTATTAATAGAACTATGTTAGTTATAAATCTTAAATTACCATGCTCAATCAAACTCATGGTTGCTTGGTATTAATAGAACTATGTTAGTTATAAATTTTCAGCAATCTTCTAAAATTAAGCAATCTTTTAACGTATTAATAGAACTATGTTAGTTATAAATACATTGTTTTAATTTTGTGTCACTCTATTATAATCTGTATTAATAGAACTATGTTAGTTATAAATCCAATTGAGCGAATATCACTCTTAGGATAGTTCAGTATTGGTATTAATAGAACTATGTTAGTTATAAATGGTCAAGGAAAGACTTATAACATGACACGTCTTGCACGTATTAATAGAACTATGTTAGTTATAAATTGAAATAATCTTTAGCCATACCAGCTATCATCTTGCGTATTAATAGAACTATGTTAGTTATAAATAACTAATCGATTGATACGGATGTGTTATTTTTTTGTGTATTAATAGAACTATGTTAGTTATAAATTATGGAACTAAATCGGAAGGTAGTCAAAAATATATAGGTATTAATAGAACTATGTTAGTTATAAATGCCTACGAAAGTAAAAAAGATGAAGCAAAAGAAATTAGTATTAATAGAACTATGTTAGTTATAAATCCAGAGACTATTGACTTTATTTGTTCCAAGTAATCTGGTATTAATAGAACTATGTTAGTTATAAATAAAGATAGAGTATTCAGACCAATACCACTTCCTTGAAGTATTAATAGAACTATGTTAGTTATAAATGTTGAAATAGCATTTGGATTTGTAGCAGCTAAATCACGTATTAATAGAACTATGTTAGTTATAAATTATTTAACAGAGGAAGAACAACATTTTTAAACTATGTATTAATAGAACTATGTTAGTTATAAATACTTGATGTCCAGCTCCACCTAGTCGCATACCCATTGCGTATTAATAGAACTATGTTAGTTATAAATTCTTTTTAAATCTAATTTTCTATCTACTACTATAATCCGTATTAATAGAACTATGTTAGTTATAAATTAAATTTAAATGTTTAACTAAAAAATTATTCAATGCGGGTATTAATAGAACTATGTTAGTTATAAATGCAACACTAGCTAATAATAAAGACTTTAAAACTGCATGTATTAATAGAACTATGTTAGTTATAAATGAAAAAAATACAAACTTATAGGTGATAAGCTTCAAAGTATTAATAGAACTATGTTAGTTATAAATGGTATAGAAACTGTTTTAAAGATCAAAAAAGCCCTCAGTATTAATAGAACTATGTTAGTTATAAATGACTATTGAAATAACTTAGAGGCTCTGTATCAAGCTGAGTATTAATAGAACTATGTTAGTTATAAATCCAGAAATGAAATTGTTACATTTATCAATTAAAGAAGTATTAATAGAACTATCTTAGTTATAAATCATAGAAAAACCTTCTTGTAATATTTTTAGTTCTGTTAAGTTATATGAACATTGATTCCTCTCAACCTATTGAAATATAATAGATTTTTCACAAATATATTACCTCCCAGAAAGGAGAGAGAAATCAATGAACAAAGCTAATAAAGAAATCATTTGTTCTGGTTGTTGCAGCCATAATCTTTTTAGGTTTGGAAAAGACAAAGAAGGAATAATCACTTTCTTACATTCCCATAGTAGCACATATATATATTCACGACTTTAGTTCAATAATTAATTACTAAACATTTATTATAAGTATCATTGGTATTGTAACTTAATAGGTCATATAACAAAGATATATATTAATATATCTTGAATATATATTAATATATTGGTAAATAAAGGAGAGAAGATATGAGGAAAGTAACGAATATATTGACATCATTAAGTTTGTTTATTTTTTCCATATTAATTTTAATAGATTTTATGATTATAGGGAGTGATATTCCAGTTAACATTCATCGCAATGAAGTTATATTTTTTATTATTCTTAATGTAATATACATATTATTACAAACAGCATATATAAATACTGTAAAAACAATTCCAAGGAAGATAAATATATATTTAATAACATTTGTTAGTTTCATTTGGCTTATGTTGTTAATAGACGAGCTTACATATAGCTATCATATATACTGTAGAATAAGTGAAATTATAGGACTTACTTCACAAATATATATTTTAATAAAATATATCAAAAAGGTATATATAATATAAAATATATGGTGTAATTTATATTATGTATAAAATGAGGTATATTAATTTTCGTATTATTAGTTTGTATGCTTATAGGAAGTAGTGTTCTTGTTTTATTTAATCCTTTTAGAAAATTTATAAGTATTTTTTTTGGATTTATTTCGTTACTTTTTTCTTTATCCCAAACAAATAAAAAATAAGCCATAGTAAAGAAAAATCTTTACTATGGCTTATTTTAATTAAACGAAAATTATAATCACAACAATATGATTTTCTTAATAGAAATAAACATTCACTCAGTTTTAGTTTCACATTAATTGTGAATTCGACAAGTGCCTGGCACCAATTACTATTACGTGTTTGCGTTCAATTGGTTGAACATTAACATGAGATGTATTTAAATTCAGCTTTATTTTCCACCTCGGTTATCTTTTTGCCGTTGAACATTAACATGAGATGTATTTAAATAAGCCTTGTTTAATTAGTTCAACCACTCTTGCTTTAGTTGAACATTAACATGAGATGTATTTAAATCCGATAACAAATATTTTCGGTGAAAACGGAAGCGGAGTTGAACATTAACATGAGATGTATTTAAATGCCATTTCCATTAGGTCTAAAATTTCACCTTTATGAGTTGAACATTAACATTAGATGTATTTAAATCAAAAGCTAGATGCTATAGGCAAAAAGTTTGAAAGTTGAACATTAACATGAGACGTATTTAAATTTGAATGTGATTTCTATTAATCCCAACCAAGTATTTCTTTTCTAAATCACTCTAATATTATCCCAAACAAATATAAAATAAGCCATAGTAAAGAAAAATCTTTACCATGGCTTATTTTAATCAGTGTTAGTTTCACATTAATTGTGAGGATAAAAAAATGTATAGCCTATATGCATGACTATAAAAAAACTAAAAAACATAATTACATTTAAAAGTGCAAGTAATATTCCTAGTTTCCAATTATATTTAATTAACGTAATTAAAGAAAAAATAAATCCTATAGGACTAACTAAAACTGAAAGCATCCATAAAGGAGTGAGAATGGAACAGAAAGTGGGTATCCATCCTACAATACTTATCAATATACATGAAATTGAAACTATTTTACAAATTTTAAAAAATGTATCATTTGATATTTTAAACATAATTTTCCTCCTAAACTTAATAGTTATTAAGTTTCTTTTGAAAATAATAACTTTTTTCCGAATTAATGTAATTCTATATTATATGAAATATAGTTTCAAACATGCTCTTTATACTAAAAGATTAGCAATTCAAAGTTAGTTTAAATTTTAGTAACAAAAATATCACCAATATTAAGAAGAATGCATATTAGAAAAAATTGATAATAACTCCAAAATGTGATATACTTTAATGCTAATATTTACACTAAAGAGGAGATGGAAAAAAGATAATGAGTAATAGTTTAAAAAAATCCGTAAAAGGTAATATAAAGAAAGTTATCACAGGACTTATATTTATTAGTATAATTATTTTTGGAATAGCTTTCATAAAAAATTACAGAACAAATGAATATATTATTATAAAAACAATGTCTCAAGCTCAAGAAATAGCAATAAGAGGTGAATATGAAGATTATACAATGTCAAAAAACATGCTAAAAGACTTATTCAAAGATTATTTGTTAGGAGATATCAGTAAAAACACATATGAACCACAAAATAAACTTAACTCCATTTTGTACAAAAATGAATATATGAAAGCTAAAGAATTGTATCTAAAATATGATAAGTTACAACAGAAATGTACGAACAGTAATAAAGGTAAAAAATAAGTTAGTATAGCTTGTACTGATTTTCAGCTACGCCATAGTAAAGGAAATGAATCTTTACTATGGCGTATTTTATTATAAAGAAATATTTAATTATATAAAAGCTCTATTTTTCACTAAAAATTAATTAAAATATGCCAGGTAATAAAACAAATAATTATAGATTCTACGAAGCAAAGTAAGTTAAAGGTATATAAGTAAGGTATAACTAATATTATTACAAGAGATAAGGCATAAGGGGGGACCGTATGATAAAGCTATATATATTGGTATTTGTATTAAAATTAGTAGATTGTATGTTCACAACCACTAAAACAAAAGCTTTGATCTATGGATATGATAAATTTGCAGCAATATTAAAAGGCGTGGCTTCCATTACAAATGCTATAATTTTAATGAACGTTGTTATAGCCAAAAGCTATACAGGAATAATTGTAATAGGGGTTGCTGAGACATTAGGGACATTTTTAGCCACAGGACTATTTAACAAGTTTAAAAAGGATGAAGAATGGACATTCTTCGTAGCACCAAGAACTAGAGAAGATAGTAAAATTATAGCTGATACTTTGAGAGAACAAGGGATACCAACGTATACCGTTGAAGGATATTATAATAAAAATTCTGTACTAAGTTGCATAGTAACAGCTAAAACTAAAGAAGAAAGTAAAATAGTATATAAAGTATGCAAAGATAAGGCAAAATGCAAAAGAATTTAATCTTTTTAAATTATTATAATTAATAGTGTATAATAATTAAAAACGTTAATATAAAAAAGGAGACAATTGTACTTGAATATAGATGAAATTAAACAAAAATTACGATCACAAGAATATGATTTCCTTAGGACCAATGAACATTTAGGGAATAATATAATTTTACTAACAACAGGAGGAAGCTATGCTTATGGCACAAATATAGACACAGAAGAGCATACTTCAGATTTAGACATAAGGGGGATATGCGTTGAAAGACCAGAAGAGATAATAGGCTTATCAAGTTTTGAGCAGTTTGAAAATAAAGAAACAGATACAACAATATATGGTCTTAGAAAAGTTATTAAGTTACTTTTAAATTGCAATCCTAATGTAATTGAAATCTTAGGTACAAAAGATGAACATTTATTTATATGTACAAAGGCAGGAAAACTATTAAGAGATAATTTAGATTTATTCATATCTAAAAAAGCTATAGCAAGTTTTGGTGGATATTCAACTGCTCAGCTTAGAAGATTACAAAATGCATTAGCTAGAGATTCTTACCCTCAAAAGGAAAAAGAAGAACATATTTTAAAAAGTATAGAATCTCAAATGCTTACAATGAAAGATAGATATAAAGAAGTTAAAAATGAGGAATTAAAATTATATATAGATAAGTCAGATAAAGAAGATTTAGAAAGTGAAATATTCATAGACATTAGCCTAAAACATTATCCATTGAGAGATTTTAAAAATATATATTCAGAAATGACTCAGATAGTTAAAGATTATGACAAGCTAACACATAGAAATAGTAAAAAGGATACCCTACATTTAAACAAACATGCTATGCATTTAATTAGGTTATTATTAATGGGTACTGAGATATTAGAAGGCAAAGGCGTTAATACTCATAGAGAAAAGGATATAGAATTATTGTTAAATATAAGAAACGGTAAATATTCTTATAATGAAATTTTTGAAATGGTAAATGATTATGATAAACAATTTAAATATGCAGCAGAGCATACAGAATTACAAAATAACCCTGATTACAAAAAAGTAGAAGAATTAGTTATGGAGATAAATAGAGGTGTTATAAATGGACAATAATATGGAAATTAAAATGCCTAAGTGCGTTGGTTATATTATACATAAGTTACAAGAGTTTAATTATGAAGCATACATAGTTGGAGGATGTGTTAGGGATAGTTTATTAAAAAAAACACCTAATGATTGGGACATAACAACAAGTGCCTTACCTAATAAGGTTGTAGATATATTTCAAAATTTAGGATATAAGATAATTCCTACTGGACTAAAACACGGTACAGTAACCATAGTAATTAATAATGAACATTATGAAGTTACAACCTATAGAATTGATGGTGAATATGAAGATAATAGACATCCTAAAAAAGTAGAATTTACAAGAAACTTAAAGGAAGATTTAAGTCGTAGAGATTTTACTATTAATTCAATGGCCTATAACGATAAAGATGGATTAGTAGATTATTTTAACAGTAAAAATGACTTAGAATCAGGGATAGTTAAATCTGTAGGAGATCCTATGAAAAGATTTTCAGAAGATGCACTTAGAATATTAAGAGCTTACAGGTTTGCTGCACAACTTGGCTTTGTAATTGAAGATGAAACTTTGAGTGCAACTATGCAGGTAAAAGATAATCTTAAAAGCATCTCTATAGAAAGAATTAGAGATGAAATTGATAAGATGTTACTTGCAAATAGCAGTATATTCTTTGAATTATCTAAGTTTGGAGTACTTGAAGTTATATTACCTGAACTTTATCAATGTTTTAATGTAGAACAAAATAATCCTTATCACGTAAAGAACGTTTTTAACCATATTATAAACGCAACTTTAAATATAGAACCCAAATTACATTTAAAATTAACCATGCTATTACACGATATATGTAAGCCACAATGTAAAACAACTGATGAAAAAGGAATAGATCATTTTTATAATCATGCAGAATTATCTTCAAATAAATCTAAGGAAATTTTAAAAAGAATGAAATATGATAATAATACCATAGATAAAGTTAGTACATTAGTGAAATATCATGATAGAGAAATTGGTAGCAATAAATCCATAAGAAAGTTATTAAGTTTAATTGGTGAGGATAATTTTAGAGATTTATTAAAAGTTAAAGAAGCGGATATAAAGGCACAAAATCTTAAATATTATGATGAAAGGCATAACAAATTAATTGAAATAGAACATAAGTTAAATGATATAATTTCTAAAAATCAGTGTTTTTCATTAAAAGATTTAAAGGTTAATGGACGTGATTTAATAGAACTTGGATATACCGGAAAAGAAATTGGTCATATTCTAAATGATTTACTTGAAAAAGTTTTAGAAAATCCAGACTTAAATAATAAAGATACATTGATTGGAATGATTAGATAAACTATACTCATTAATACATAGTATAACCAATATAAATATAATATTAATTATTAATAGGTACCAAAATAATTTAGCATAGTTGTAATAAGAGTTTATGTAAGGAATGTGAAGAATAAACAAAAAGAGTAGATGTAATCATGAAACATCTACTCTTTTGTTTATAAAATATCGTATTAATGCCTAGGAATTTATCATTATTTATAATTTGAAAATGCTAAAATCTAATAATAAAATCTTTTATTTTTATACATACCAATTAGTAAAAATAAGATTCCTACTAAAAAGAATACAGCATATTTTGTGGATATAAGTTGAACTGAAAGTATTTGTTCACCTTCAAATATACTCATATATTTTATAAATTCACATCTTACAAAAAGACATAATAATTCATATATAAGTAAAAACATAAAACTTATAGTAGTTGACTTTAATGTATAAATAAGCATATATGCTATTGAACTGAAGAAAAAACACTGAATAATTGTTTTTAAAAATTCTAATAATACATTATCCAAAAAGAAGCTATATCCTAAAAATAAGATACTAACGTGTATAATATACCAAATAAATATCAATGTAATATGCTGTATTTTAAGTTTACTTGAGGATCCAATACAATATAAAACTTCATTTCCGTCTCCATCAATGTATTCTTTAAATATAAAGGTACTCCACCATAAAGATAAAATAGGTATATACTTTTCAGCCTCTGCAAATATTAGTTGATACGAATTTTCAATGTTCTCTGACATATTAATAAGTCCAATGTCTAAAATAGGAATGACAATATACAAAAATATTAAAGGAATAAAGTAATAGATTTTTAAATTTTTCATAGAAAGATATATGAGTTTTAAATTCATCTCTTTATATTCCTTTCAATAGGCACATATATCCGTCTTCAATAGTAGGCTCTAAACCTGTATATTCTTGATTTTCATTTGAGAGTATTCTTAAAAATCTTTTACCGTCTTTTTCAAAAGTTTTTTCTACAAAGTGATTAAAATTGATTTTGGTTTCTTCAGGAATTTCAAAAACTTTTCCTTTGGCTACTGATTTAATTGCATCACTACTTCCTTCTTTAAGCATTTTTCCGTCATCCATAATAATTATCTTATCACAACAGGCTTCTACGTCTTCAACGATATGTGTAGAAATTATAATTATCTTATCTTTCTTTATATGAGATAATAAATTTTTAAATCGTAACCTTTCTTCTGGATCAAGACCAGCAGTTGGTTCGTCAAAAATTATTATCTTAGGATCCCCTAAGATTGCTTGAGCAATTCCTAATCGTCTAATCATGCCCCCAGATAATGTTGATATTTTATCTTTTAGTCTGTCCTCTAGATTGACTATCTCAAGACTAGATTTTATATACATGTCCATTGATTCTTTAGGTAGCTTTTTAAGAACCGCAAAATACTCCATCATTTCATATACTGTTAATTCTTTAAATAATCCAAACTTTTGAGGCAAATAACCAATATTATTTGAGAAACTAGTGTCATTTGCAATATCTTTTTCCTCAAATTTTATATTTCCTTTTGTAGTATTATACAAGTTAACTATACATCTCATAAGTGTAGTTTTGCCTGCTCCATTTTTACCTAAAAGCCCATAAATTCCAGTGTCTAAGTTTATAGAAATTCCTTTTAATATTTCTTTTCTTTTAAAAGATTTATGTAAATCTAAAATCTCTAACATTTAACTGCCCCCTATTACTTTAAGTTTTTAACAAATGTCATAGCATCTCTTTTATCATTTTCATCTATTAAGAATTTATAGCTATTTTTAATAACATAATCTCCACCTAATTTATTTATTTTTTCAAGGAATAAATAATCTATTTGATAAAAAGGATCTTCGAACATCTCTTTTGGCATCTCTTCAAATCTTTTTTTATCTGTGAAGCTATCTTTGTCTAAGATATACTCAAATAACATATCACTAATTTGTTTTTTCTTTATATTTTTTAATAAATTAGATTGTATTAAATCAAGTGATAATACATTTGCATCTAATCCAGGTACAATAATATGATCCTTAAAATCAGCTATACCATTATAAGCAACTCTATTTAAAAGTGTTGTTGGTGCTTGGAAGATTTTCTTTGATTTTATAGTAAATTTATAATTAGATGAAAGTATTTTGTTATATGAATTTATGTTGTTATCTATATGTGAAAAAACACTTGTATCCATTTTATCTAGTAATAATTCATAAACAATATTATCTTTCACGGATTTTTCTTTTAGAAATCCACCCATTAAGGTAACCTCTTGGGCTTGTCCAGAAAGCTTGCTATCCTTTTTATCAAGATTTGATGCAATATCTAAGTTTGATTTTAAAGATATATTAAATTTAACAGTATAATCCCTTATTACTGGAACAAATCTACCTCCATCTGTATACATCCTTTTATAACCTTCTGTTGGATAGTATGGGAAATATCCAGGCAGTAAAACCCCTTGACAATTACTATAAAATACAGGGCTAGATCCACTATATACGATTCTTATTTCATTGAGTTTATTATTGGTAGGATTAATAACTTCTAAATAATCTCCATCTCTTTTATATTCTAAAGTTTCATTATTTTTACCTAGAACTTTCTTTATTTTATAGTTTCTATATAATGTGAACTTATAAGTTTTTAATGGTTCTTTTTCATTTAAATGAATGATTATATCATTTTCTAATTCCCTATTTATATTGAGTTTCATATCATATTCTGAAATCTTAAATAATGCTTTTTCTTCTTTCTGAACATCATCTGAGTAGTATATCTCATCAAAAGCTGTGAAATTTTTAGGATTATAATCTTTTTTTAAAATACTACCTGGTTTAGTGAACCCATAAAAATTACCTAGTGAGAATATTAGTAAAATTGCAGCTGTAATATTTAAAGATTTATACTTCCTTTTACTTAATTTTAAAATCATAAGAAAGCTTAAAAAACTTATCCAAAAGGCAATTAAATTCCATCTATAAGGTTCTATAGACAATCCATACAAATATTCGCTTTCCCAATTTAAATTAGGAGGCAAAATATTAAATGGTTCTCTTAGAAAATATATATCTATGTTATAACCCATATGAAGTATATAAGGAACCTTTTCAGAAATTGGACTTATTAAGATTACTGAAAGTATCATCAGAGCATATGCAGGGAATCTTTTAAAATACAATGATATAGTGCTTCCAATACATACAGCAAAAATAGATACTAAGAATATATTCAATAAGTGATTTAATATTATATGAAGCAAGTAAGATGTAGAGTGTACCTTCATTACAATATAGACAATAAAATTATATGCAAATATATTTAATGTCATAATTAGTATAATTGCTACAAGAACTATAAGTTTTGAAAAATATAATTTTAAGGTTCCTTTATTTAGAACTGAAATGCTTTCTAAGAGATTGCTATTTTTACTTTTAATTAGATATTCATAAGATATAAAAGTAAAGAAAATAAAATAAATTACACTAATTCTTTGACTATATTGAAGATAAAAAAGTGCATCTTTATGTATAGTTAAATTACGAATACCTACCCCCAAATACCCATTTAATATAATAAAAAATATCAATAATGGTACAGATAGGTATAAACTTCTGAAAAATATTTTGAAATTACTTTTTATTAGATTTGTCAATTAAAAATCTCCTTTCGCAAATTTCTGTTTTTAGTTTAAGTATCTTTAAAAAACAAAATTTTGATAAAATATTCCATAATATAAACTATTTTATCACGTTTTTTATACCACTTCAATGAATATATGTAATAATAATACTTTTAAAGAATAAAAATACAGTTGCAAAAAGGAGTATGTTATTAGGCGAATCATTTAAATATTAGGAATAAATATATATTTACATATTAAATTAAAGTTATGTATTATGAGTATGTAAACCAACATACTATTATAAATTTCCTGAAAACAACATTAATGATATTTAAATAATAGATTTATCTTACTATTAATTAAACAATATTCATTAAGATAAAGTATAACCAATATAAATATAATATTAATTATTAAATTGAAATGAGGTTATATAATGGGTTACCATAATGAATATAAAATGGAAAAAGAAATTTCTTATATATGTAATTGTGAATATGAGTACTTTTTAAATAAAGCAAATGTAGTAGGGATAGGTTGTGGATATAAAGTTCAAAATGGGTTTTATACTAAGAAGCTATGTATTCAAGTGTTTGTAAGTAGAAAACTTCCTAGTAACGAACTAAATTCACAGGATATAGTCCCTAATTTATATAAAGAAATTCCAACAGATGTGAAGGAAACAGGATATTTTAAACCATGTTCTTTAATACAAAAAGTAAGGCCAATTCTTGGAGGATATGTTATAGGAAATGAATACAATACTGCGCATTCAGGTACATTAGGATGTTTGGTTAAAGATAGCAAAGATTTATTTATATTAAGCAATAATCATGTTCTTACTATGATTAATCAAGCTCCTTTAGGTACTAAAATAATTCAACCTAGTTGTCAATATAAAGGGGATATTAAAACAGATGTTATAGGGAATCTTTCAAAATATATTAAAATAAAGTTTAAAGGAGCTATTACAACTCCTACTAATTATACAGATTGTTCTATAGCTAAGGTTATAGATAAATCATTAGTATCTCCTAAAATTGCTTTAGTTGGTATGCCAAAGGGAATAAATACTCCTAAATTAAATGAAAATGTTAAAAAGGTTGGAGCTATTAGTGAGTTAACTACTGGTGTAATAACAAGTTTACATACTACTATTAGAGTAAATTATGATATTTTAAAAAAAGCAGCTATATACAAAGAACAAATATTAACAACTCAGATGGCTGAAGGTGGAGATTCTGGAGCTGTTTTGTTAGATAAAAACAATTATGTTGTGGCACTTCTTATGAGTGGTTCTAAAAATACTAGTACATTTAATCCAATAAATACTGTTTTAAAACAATTAAAGGTAAGTATTGTAACTTCAGATTCTTGGAATGAAATAGATAAATAAATATTTAAGATAAAAATTATTGCAATAAGGGCATGTTATATTATATGATTGTTAAAAGAGGTAAATTGTTTAAATATTAAGAATAAATACACATTTATATATTAAATTGAAGGGTGGATGGAAGTTATGAAAAAATTATTATTTTTAAAAGACGTAGAAATATTTAATAAGGTATTTAAAAAGGGAGAATCTCTTGATATCGTTGATAAAAATGCAATTATGGATAAAGTAAAAGGCATAATAGTATATAAAATAGAAGAACATATGAACCTCGATGGAGTGTTAGAATCTACACAATGTGAGCACTTTATTAATAATACAATGTTAAATTCTTTATTAGATAATAAATTAGCTACTATAGATGAAGTAGAATTTAATGAATTATACTTTGCTAAGACTAAGCCCAATGCAATTATACCAACTAAGAGAGAAGAAGATGCAGGATATGATGTATATACTTGTGAGACTGAAACAATTGTAATAGAGCCTTGTAGTTTAAGAATGATAGATACAGGAATTGCAATAGCTTGTAATAAAGCATATTTCCCTAAATTCTTTGATAAAGGTGGAATGGGAAGTAAAGGAATTATAGTAGGGGCTGGTGTTGGAGACTCAGGATATAGAGATAGCTATTTCATACCATTAATAAATACTAACTTGCAAAAAACAGTTGTAATAACTACTCAATCTGATGAAGAAATAGAAAAGTGTACACATTTTGATTTAGAACAAAATAAGTTTATAACTATTGATTCTAATGCAGATGTGAGAGTTTGCGAATATGTAAAAAAAGAAGATTGCATAATTAAACCTATTAATAAGGCAATTACTCAGTTTGTAATGTTACCTGTTCCTACATTTAATACTAAAGAAGTAAGCTGGGAGCAGCTAAAAAATATAAAATCTGAACGTGGACTTGGTAAACTAGGATCAAGCGGTAAATAATAAAAAATAAACATGAAGCATAATTATTAATATACATCACCACAAAGTAATAGGAAACATTAATGAAGGTTTGCAGGGGTTACCTTGTGAACCTTTTTAAATATAGGGAAATGTTTTGCATAATAAAATTAATAACATCATTAAGGAATGTTAGAGAGGGTAATAAAAATAATAGTAGGTGGTAGTTTTAAATGAAGATATGAAACTATAGACATGCTATATAAGAAATATTAGAATAGTAATTGTCAATTAAAAGACATCATAGAAAATACATATAAGGGAGAAAATTGATGATTATTTTAAAAATTTTATCTGTAATATTCTTTTTATATTATGCATCCAATATAGGTATACGTCATAAACAAATTAATAATAGATTTATAAATGCATTAATGGACATGAAAGAATCTATATTAGAAACAGAATCTACATATGTAGAAACACAAGAGAAATTTATTGCTGCTATGAACAGATCAGGAATATTAATAATACCTATGCTTATAGTTGGCATTATAAAAATTGTTTATATGATATGCATAATTAAATATGATCCATATAAATATATTTGTATGGTATATTTAATTTTTTGGATATTCATGTATATTAGAGAACATCTTCAATGTAAAGAAAGATTAGTTTATAGAGAATTTAAGAATATGGATATTGAAGAAGTTATTCGTAAACTAGATGCGATGATAGATAAGTTAAAGGGAGTTTCTATATGGGATCGCATTTATAACATAGGAGATTTATTGTATTTTGGTTATAGTATTTACATATTAATTATATTGGAAATTTAATATACTAATCTACATACTTAAACCCACTCATCAACTTGAGTGGGTTATTCTATTGTGGTTTTATATATTCTTAATATGGAAATACTTACAATAGAAGGAGTGTGATAATTTGAAATTATGTAATTTAAAGCAGAACGATACAATAGTTAAAATAGTTAATAAAAATTCAGACTGGTATGGTCTATATGGAATTGTTGAATATATAAACCATGAGTGTGCTTATGTATTTTGCATATCTAAACCAACATATCATTATAAAATTACTCAAGACAACATTAACGATATTAAAATAATGGATTTATCTCATTGTTAATTAAAAAATATTAAAACTAACATTCATTAAGATAAAGTATAACCAATATAAATATAATATTAATTATTAAAATGAAGTGAGGTTATACAATGTCTTTTGGCAATAACTGTTATAAGCAAAGTAAAATAGAAAAATTAATTTCTTATATATGTGATTGTGAATATGAATATTTTCTAAATAAAGCTAATGTACTAGGTATAGGATTAGGTTATAAAGTTAAAAATGGATTCCGTACTAATCAATTATGTATTCAAGTGTTTGTAACTGAAAAATTTTCACGAGAACAATTACCACCTGAAGATTTAGTACCTGCTATTTATAAAGGCATTCCAACTGATGTTAACAAAACAGGACAATTTACTATTTGTTCTTTTACACAAAAAATAGTTCCTGCGATTGGAGGGTATGTTATAGGAATTGATTATAAAAATATTGGGGCAGGTACACTTGGATGTTTAGTTACAGATGGTAAAGATTTATTTATATTAGGTAATAATCATGGTTTGGCTGCATCTAATGAGGCTCCTTTAGGAACCAAAATAATGCAACCTAGTTCTAAATATGGAGGAGATGTAAATAAAGATACAATAGCAACTCTTTCAAAATTTGTTCCAGTAAAATTTAAAGAAACCTTTAAAAGACCAACTAATTATACTGATTGTGCTATTGGTAAAGTAATAAATAAATCATTAGTATCACCTAAAATTGCATTAGTTGGAATGCCGGATGGAATAATAGTTCCAAAACTAAATCAAAAGGTTAAAAAAGTAGGATTTAAAACAGAATTAACCACAGGTGAAATAATAACTATTAATGGTACAATTGAAATACAATTTAATTCGGAAAAGACAGCTATATTTAAAAAAGTAATACTTACAAACAAAATGTCTGAAAAAGGAGACTCGGGAGCGTTATTATTCAATGATAATAATAATTATGTTGTAGGATTACTTATGGGAGATAATGAAGACAGCACGATATTTAATCCTATAAATATGGTTTTAGAACAATTAGATGTAAAACTTGTAACTAAAAATTTATAGGATAAAATAGTAAGTAAATAAATATATTTAAAATTAAGTTTCCGTAATACTAATTATGTAAACTAATATTCTAAATGTAAACCTAGTATTTAACTAAAAATAAAAAAGTGTATTTGAAACTCTTAGTTTTAGGAGTTTTAAATACACTTTATTTTTTTTTACTTTAACTTTGATAATATATATATCCCTTGTTTGTAGGATTATTAAGATAAAAATTATTTTTTGTATTTATAGCTAATAAGCTTAACTTGTCTTAATACTTCATCAACAAACTCTGAAGCCTCATCTTCACTAAGGTCATTTATATTAACTTCACAAAAATTTATAATAGAAGGTTGACTCAAAAGAAATTGTACATTTTCTTTTGTAGTTTTAAATAAATTGGTAGATAAAGTTTTAGAACAATCTAAAATATGCGGTAGTTTTATATTTGGATCATTTTTTATTGCTTCACGTATAGCTGAAAGTTCAGTTTCACTTAATATATTTAATTGAGATTTTATAAATGTATCTATATTGTAATTGATGTCATCATGATCTTGAAAATAACTTACAGGAACACCACAGGCTTCTGCAATATCATTTAGGGTTGAAAAACTTGGATAAGTTCTTCCAGATTCAATATCTCCAATATAGCTTTGAGATCTATTTATATCATCAGCTAGCATTCTTTGAGTATAACGTTTACCTATAATATCTGATTTAAAATTTCGTGCTTCTTTTAATAATTGTCCAAATTTCTTTTTGCTTAATGCCATAATATATACCTTCTTTCCACCGTGTTTCAAAGCTATTATAACGTATGTCACGTTTTGGTGTCAATGATACAACGCAAATCATGAGATAAAAGGAGTAAATGGAAGATAAATCAAATTAATCATAAAATATAGTTAAAAAATAATTTGTCACAAATAGTAAAAAATGATATATTTTAGACAACGCAAATAACGTTACATAGGGGAAAAGGGAGGTAGAGTGATATAGCTAACAATATTTTTGAAAATTTACCTTGGAACATGAAAATCAAAGTTTTAAGAGTAATTAACAATTGGACACAGGAGGAAGCTGCAAAGCGGTGTAAAACAAGTCAAAAAAACTATTGGCTTTGGGAAATAGGAAAAAGTTACCCTATACGTAAAAGTCAAAAATCTATAGCTGTGGCTTATAATGTGAAGGTTAAAGATATATTTTCTTTCTAAGATTAAAGGAATTATGAAAGAGTATTTGGGGTAGATAAATTTTAAATTAATTGGCCAGGAGAGTGAATATAATGGAAAAAGAAATGAAAGATTTACCAGCATTATTGACTGTTGAAGAAATGGCTAACTTTTTAAAAATAGAAAAAAATAAAGCTTATAATCTTATATATAAAAAGCAAGTACCAGTATTAAAATTAGGTTCTATAATAAGAATACCTAAGTGCCTTTTTATTAGGTGGATTGAAAAAAATACAAGTAATAAGTTTATGGTGTAAGGAGATGAGAAAATGGCAAAGTATAGACAACTTCATACAAATTTTTGGAATGATGGTTTTGTATTAGATCTTACTCCTGAAGAAAAATATTTTTATTTGTATCTTATGACTAATCCTGGTACTGCTCAATGCGGAGTTTATGAACTTCCAAAAAGAATAATAGAAACTCAAACAGGATATAATAGGGATACTATAGACAAGCTACTTAAGAGATTTATTGAATATGAAAAAATAGAGTATTGCAATGAAACTAAGGAAATAATGATAATAAATTGGATGAGATATAATAAGCCTACTAATTGTAATGCAATAAAATGTGTTAATTCAGAGTTGAAAAATTTGAAGTGTACAAATTATATTAATCAAGTATACAAACATTGCAAAGATTTATCGTTAAATATAAAATCAATTTTTGAAGGCTTAGATGATTATATTGATGTTATAAATGATAATGAAGATAGTGAATGTGAACAAGATGAAGCAGATAAAGTTATATATATTTTTGAAAGTAACGTACATACATTAACTCCTATACAGCAAAATAAAGTTAAGGAATGGATTGAATTATATGCTACAGATGTAATTATTCTAGCTATAGAAGAATCAGTTAATAATAATGTAAAAAATATTAAATATATAGATAAGATATTAAGAATTTGGAGCGAAAAAGGCTTGTCTACAGTAGAAGATATTAAGGAATATATGGTTATATGGAAAAGGAGTAAAGAGAGAAAAGAATATAATGGAGAACGACAATATGATTTTGATAAACTTGAAAAAAAGCTTTTAGGTTGGGATCATGAGGATATGTGTGATGAAAAAGAGTCTTAAGGACTCTTTTTGTAGTTTCAATTTGTATTTTATAAAATTAAATATATAATTAAATGTAAGAGGGGTTTTGTAAATCACTCTCTCTTTTTTTAAAACAGGGGCTTATAAGCCCCTTGCAAGCCCCTTGGTAGCCCCTTATAAGCCCCTTGGTAGTTAATAAGTAATAAGTAATAAGTAATAAATAATAAATAAAAATAAAAATAAGAATAATAAGTAATAAGAAAAAAAGTCTAGCTACCTAAAAATTAAGTAACTAGACTTTTCATTATTCAATATCAATTGGTTCAGAAGTAGTAGTTATAAGTTCAGCAGATTCTTTAACTTTTAAAGTACCAGATGATGTAAGGATAACATCATTGTTAATTAAAGAATCCATTAGTGTTTTAATATCTTCCTCTTTAGCATCATTTTTAACTCTATTAACTCTTAAAGAGTAATTCTTATCTTTATCAGTTTTAAACTTCATTAAAAGAGTCTTAGCCATTATTTATTCCCTCCTATTCCTCAGTTATTATAGATTGATCAATTTTTAAAACCTTAGCACTGTTAAATAACTTAGCAGCATCAAGACCAACTTCACAAACTTTCTCTATATCAGCATTAGTTCTGATTTTACCGAAAGATTGTTTCTTAAAGACATCTTTACCTTTGTCATCAGTACCAACTAAAACATCAAGAGCAAGTGTGCTTTTATAAACTTTTGATTGAGCCATTTTAAAACCTCCCTATCTTTGTGTGTTCAATTGTATATATGGAGATTTAAGTTATTTTGGAAAAGTTTTTATTATGATGTTCGTAAGAGTACATCCTTAACTTCCTTAACATCTTTTTTAACATCTTCAATCAAATGCAAATTATCAGTGAGATTTTTAATTATCCTTTGGTAATTTTCCTCCCTTTGTTCTTGCTTTAAATCTCTCTTTTCCTGAGCTTTTAAAATGTAGAATATAAGGACTACACTAAGAGCTGCCCAGATTCCTTGAGATGATGCAAGCTTTAGGATTTCATTTTCCAAAGAAAACACCTCCTTTTAAAGTTTCTTGTGTTTTTATATATGGGAATTTAGTTTTAGTTGGAGGAAATAAGAAACATGAGATTTGAAAATAAGAAATTGTTACGGAATATAATTATATAATTGACTATTAAAGTGAATAGAATTAGGTGTCAGGAACTTGTAAAGTTAAGATATAAAATGAAGGTAAAGTTTAAAATACTTTACCTTCATTACTTTTCCAGACAACTTCACCTTTATTGTTTAAATATTTAAATCTATTATCTTTATCATCAAATACTAATACTAAATCATATTTAAAAGTGGCGTTAGTATACTTAGGTTCTATTACTACTTGGCCTTTTTCATTTTAGACATCTCTTGTTGTAATATTTTACAATTTATTATAGCATAGTAAGAATAACTTAGAGATGATATAAAAGATTTTTAGTAAAATTTTAAAGCTAAATTCATTTCTGATTTAAACGTAAATACCATTTAAATAATTACATAAACTGGTATAATAGATATATATGTATAAAAGGGTGGTGTTATCATGGAAGCGCTTATAAGAAAGGCAAAGGGCGGCGATGTAAAATCTATAAATTCTATTATTAATAAATACAAAAATTTTGTATTTAAGAAGGCTGCGGGATATAACATTCCAGGATATGATTTTGAGGATTTAGTGCAACATGGATATCTTTCTATTATAAAAGCTATACGTATGTACAAGCTTGGAAGTAGCTCATATAATGGATATTTTCTAAATGCTATAAGTACAAACTTTGCAGCACTATTAAAAGGTGAGATTAAACATTTTAGAGAAGTTCCAGATGATAATATACTTAACAAAGATGAAGAATACGAGTTTTCTGTTGAAGATGAAGTTATAGCTTATGATCAGGTTAAGAAGCTTTATGAAGCTATGGATAAACTTCAGCCACTAGAAATAGAGATTCTCCGCAGATACTATATTAATCATGAGAGTTTTAAGAATATTGCGAAAGATAAAAACCTTTTGTACGATAGGACTACTTATTTGAGAAGAAGGGCGATTAGGAAACTTAGAGGTATGATGGGGAATAAAGGGTTTATATAATGAAAAAGCTAAATTAGAAGAAAAGAAAGGATTATTTATTATCAAAAGTAAATAGATATAAAGATAAAGTTAGTGAAGATATTACATATGTGCCTAAACCTTATGGAGAGCTAATTAATATTGGAGAAAGCAGTGTTATATTCTATCCTTATTTAAGAGGAGAAGTTGGAAGTGACGTATTAAAATTAATTGCGGGATTTAATCGATCAGAGTGGGTATTTACGAAAAATATTAAATGTAATGCAGATGGAGAAATTTTTGATTTAAAGTTTGATTATTTTGAAAGAAAATCCAATGTTGGATTCGGAACAGGAATATATGAATGGATTGAAATACCTGTTCTTGAAGATACGGTATTTAGTGATTGCAATACTAATTTAAATATGATTACTAATTTAAAGAAGCTGGGAAAGGCTAAAAAAGCTTTGATAAAGTTTGAGGGAGATACACAGTCTTTAGATTATGAACTTACAAGTAATCAAAAGAATACTCTTTTAGAGGTTATAGAGTTGCATGAGATTTGTAAAGGTCAATAGGAAGTTATAGTACCTCCAAGTAATCTCCAAAACCAATTTGTTGACTTTGTTACTGAAGTTGACAAACTAAAACTTAAAATGCAAAATAGTTTAAAAGAATCAGAAGATAACTTTAATTCATTAATGCAAAAAACTTTTACGGAAAATTGATTTAAATAAAAAATCGGTTCTGTTAATTAATTATGAAAGCATAGCTTTAAAAATCATAAAATTACTATATGACTTATTTTAAATAATAAAAATTATACGATTAATATTTTGTGGTATGACAAAAAAGCCTATCCATTATAGATTTTAAAAATAAATAGACTTAATTAAAAGCGATAGCGCTAGCCGTTAGGCAGCTAATAACCAATTATTTTTAGCTTTAACTGGGTAACTAATTCCCACTACTTCAGATGGTGTTAAATTACGTAGTGATGAGTGGTTACGCACAAAATTATAGTGAAATATAAACACTGATATTAGTTTATTGGCACTATTAAATGAGTTAAAGCCTTTTAAACCTTTATACCAAGACTTAAATGTTTTATTAAAAGATTCAATAATATTGTTTGAAATATCATCTTTAAAAGATTGTACTTTTATGTGTAATGTATCTTGGAATACTGATTTTATTGGAATATTGTAAGATGGTAATCTATCAGTAACTATGGCTCTAGGAGATCCTAATTTCTTAGCATCGTTAAAAAGGCTAAAAGCTTGTTTAGCATCTCTATATGGGGATAGATGATAAGAAATGATTAATCGACTTTCCGAGTCTATAACAAGCCATAGATAATGTTTTTTACCATTTATAAATACAACAGTTTCATCTGCGTGCCATTCATCAGAATCTGATAAGTCAATATTATAAAGTAATTTATCAGACTTTAATTTGAAATAGCTAGCAAATTTTTTAGTCCAATTTGATATAGTTACATGAGATACTTTTACATTAAATGTTCTAAGTAAACATTGAGATATACGTCTTGTAGAACTTTCATTAAGAAAGTAAAGGTCTAAAGCCATTAATATAATATGAATTGGAAAGCGCATAAGTTTACCTTGGATAGTGGTATTGCTTGAAGGATCTATAGCCGTAGGCTTCGCCACAAAAAAACTATGATTACATTTTTTATCGTTACAACGATAATTGATATAATTTGAGTAATTATGATGAATAAAGGTTCCTTTGTTACAGATAGGACAACGAGGGTAATCCTTGAGCTGACGCTCTTTCGGCATAGCCGATGGTGCAAATTGTCTTTTACACTCTTTGCATTGATATTTTTGATTTCCTTCTTTGTCTTTTCCAAACTTATATAGGTTATGGCTGTGACATCTAGGACAGGTAATTTTTTTATTAGCTTTGTTCATTGATTCCTCTCTCCTTTCTGGGAGGTAATATGTTTGTGAGAAATCTATTATATTTCAATAGGCCGAGGGGAATCAATGTTCATATAACTTAACAGAACGAAAAAATCTGTATGGAGTATTCATATAATAAGTTTTCATACCCTAAAAACCATTGATTGTCTGAAGTTTGAAAGAGGTGAAATTATTAATGAATGATATTGAAAAAAATGATTTATTTTATGTATGTTCTCTTATAGAATTTATAGGTAGAAAGACTAAAAATAGAAGATCAACAATTGTTGAAATATTAGGTAAAAAAGAATTAACAAGACAATTAGATATTGCAGAAGTTAACCATTGTCTATCATTTGAACAAGTTTCAGATGAAATAATAGAGTATTTTAATATACAAGAAGGTGATTTCCATACTGTTGGATTATGCAAATACACTGTTCCGAATGTTCAATCCATAGGTAAGGTGTATCAGAGATTAATAACAAGTATAATTTCAGAAGAAGATAATTTAGTAGATGTTTTATTTAAAGTATTTACTTCATTTATAAGTGATGAAATATCAGATTTCAATTCATCTGTTTATTATAGTAATCCAGAGTATTTAAAATACTCTTACTTAGAAGGAAAATTATTAGATTAAAATTTAATAAATGTAAAAAAATAAATTGCTAGGTAGTATAAGTGCTATTATGGGAATGCAAGAAAGTGATCATTTAAGGATGTAAGAATTAGATTTATGTATAATACTATAATTACCAACATTTAAACTGGAGGTAATTATGATTATACAAATGAATATTAATTCTGAAATACAAATAGATAAGTTAGAGGATCTTCATAAATTAAATTTAATTATGGAGGAAAATAATTTGAAAGTAAATAAAAGTCAAATAGCTAGAGAACTTGGCGTTGATCCACGCACCGTAGGTAAATATTTAAATGGATATGTAAAACCTACTACTAGAAATCGTAAATCTAAAATAGACCATTTTGAACCTATTATCAAAAAACTTCTTGGTAAAGATTCTATTCAAATATTTTATTATAAACGGATTCTGTGGCAGTATCTTAGAGATAACTATGGATTAGATTGTGCTCAATCTTCTTTTAGAAGGTATATCTCCAATCATCCAGAATTTAGTCACTATTTTAATAGCAGAAGAAAAGGACATCTATCGAAGGCTGCGCCTATGAGGTATGAAACAGGTAAAGGTAAACAAGCACAACTAGATTGGAAAGAAAACATAGAATTTATTTTAAACACAGGAGAAATTATTAGTGTTAATGTCTTTGTATTAATACTTTCATATTCGAGGTTTAGAGTGTACAAGTTATCTCTCGATAAAACACAAGAAGTGTTATTTTCTTTTCTTGATGAATCATTTGAAGCTTTTGGAGGAGTTCCGGAGGAACTATTAACGGACAATATGAAAACTGTTATGGATTTACCTAGAACTAATTATTCTAAAGGAAAAGTAAATAATAAATTTCAACAGTTTGCAAAAGATTACGGCTTTAAAGTTCACCCTTGCGTAGCAGGTAGACCTAACACCAAAGCCAAAGTAGAAGCTCCTATGAAATTATTAGATGAAATAAGAGCATATAATGGAACATTAAACTATGAGCAATTACACAAACTTGTTTCAGATTTAAACAATAGAATTAATAGTAAATGTCATACATCAACAGGTAAAATACCAATATTACATTTACAGAAAGAAAAAGATTTCTTATCAGAACTGCCTAAAGATCAGATAAGAAATCTTTACAAAATAACCACCACATCTGTTAAAGTAAATAGTCAAAGCATGATTTCATACAAATCAAACCAATATTCTGTCCCACCAGAATATATAGGTAAACGACTAAAACTTCAAGTATATGATGATCAATTACATGTGTATTATAGCACAAAATTAGTTACTATTCATGATATACAAAATCAAAAATTAAATTATCATGCAGAACATTATGCTGAGATTAGTGCTTTAACATTTAATAAAAGCTCATATGAAATGATGAAGAAAGCTAGGCAAAATTTAAATTTAATAGGAGAGGTATATAAAAATGAATAGTGCATATACACAACTTATAAAAAATCTAGAGTATTTAAAATTTAAACAAATGATTAATCATTGCTACATCTATAGGAATTGCGGCAGCAAAACGTAGATATAGTACATACTTTATTAAATGTCATGATTTATTACAGCAATTAAAACGTGCAAATTTGGAGAATCGATTAGATTCTAGACTTAAACATTTTAGTAAGTACAAGCTCCTAATAATAGATGAATTAGGCTATCTACCGATAAATAAAGAAGACTCTAAGTTATTCTTCCAACTCATTGACATGCGATATGAGAAAAAAAGTACAATTTTAACAACTAATATAAATTTCAATGCTTGGGATGATATTTTTTATGATCCTATCATCGCAAATGCTATATTAGATAGAGTTTTGCACCATGCTCATGTTGTACCTATTAATGGAAAGTCTTATCGCTTAAAAGATCACTTTAAAGATGACGATGAGTAAAAAACTACACCCTTAAATGATCGGAAAATTTCATTATTATCTTGACGTTTATAGGTAGCTCATACACCTTAATAGAATTAAGTAATTGTATAAAAAAGTCTTGGAGATATCCAGGACTTTTTATTATATGAAAAACAAAAGTAATAACACTACTTTTATGGTGAATATTCCAACAAAATATGTATAATAAAGTACTTAATATTTTAAATTAGTTTTAATGTAATATTTTCATCACCTCATATATATATAAATAAATGAGGTGATATATATGATTATCAAGAAGCATTATTCTGATAATGAAGAAATCAAATTGCAACAGAATATTTCTCATATATGCAATTGTGAATATAAGTACTTTTTAAACAAAGCAAATGTAGTAGGTATTGGTTGTGGATACAAAGTTAAAAAAGGTTTTTATACTAATCAACTGTGTGTTCAAGTATTTGTAAGTAGAAAAATTTCTAGTAACGAATTAAATAGTAATGACATCATTCCATTAATATATAAAGGAATTCCAACAGATGTAAAGGAAACAGGATATTTTACCACATGTTCTTTGACACAAAGAGTACGCCCAGTTTTAGGTGGTTATAGTATAAGTACAAGTATGGATGAACGAATCTATGGCACAGCAGGATGTTTAGTTACAAATGGAGTAAGTAAATTTGTTCTAAGCAATAATCATGTTATTGCAAATGCTAATATGCTACCTATTAACTCACCTATTACACAACCTGCTCTTAAACATGGTGGACATACATCTAATGATACTATTGCAACTTTGCATAAATATATGCCATTACGTTTTATCAATGGACAACAAGAGCCTACAAATTATACTGATTGTGCACTAGGGTTATTAACTAAATCTAATATCATGAGTTCAGAGATTGCATTAATAGGTAAGCCTATATGTGTAAAAAATCCAAAGTTAAACACACATGTTAGAAAAGTAGGTGCGATATCTGGACTTACTGAAGGAGATATTATAAGTGTAGATGCAACTTTTAGAAGCAATTATCCTAATAATAAACGTTGTTTATTTAAGGATCAAATAATCACAACTCCAATGGCTCAAAATGGAGATTCAGGTGCCATACTTGTAGATAGTAATAGATGTGCTGTAGGACTTTTATTTGTAACCAATACTAATTTGACAGCATTTAATCGTTTGTCAACAGTTTTAGATCAATTAGATGTTCATTTGCCTAAATAACAATAAGTATAGAAATTAATGTTTTAGTGTTTAATTTATATAATAATATTCTAAATGTTACAAGGATTGCTTGTATTATTAAACCGATATAAATTTATGCACAACACCACCAAAACCTCTAGTATTAATTACGAGAGGTTTTGTATTTATTTAAGTTATATGTTCGAATACTATTTTTTTATATGAAAAAACCTTTACACTAAATAGAATTTTAACTTATGCCATAATATTTATAGGACTACAAAATACCATAGAATTATTTGCATTAAAATATTTGGATAAGGGAATTTAACTGTTTGGACTTATAAATCTATGTTAATATCTATGCAATCGATGCCAGGTCTTGTGGAATTCTAATTAAAAAACTACTATCAATTAAAAAGATTTTAGATAGATATGGGATATGGTATAATTAAGCTTAATTATATTACTACAAGGAGGATTTAAAATGAGATATGGTTTATTAAGTCCTAAAGTTGATTTTGTATTTAAAAAGATATTTGGTAATGAAAAACATCCAGAAATATTAATTTCTTTTTTAAATGCAGTAATGAAGCCGGCAAATCCAATTAAAAGTGTTAAAATACGAAATTCAGATATAGAGAAAGAGCACATAGAAGATAAATATAGCAGGCTAGATATAAAAGCAACTACAAATAATGGTGAAGAAGTAAATATAGAAATTCAAGTAAAAAACGAATACAACATGATAAGAAGAAGCCTTTATTATTGGAGCAAAATGTATGAGGGGCAACTTACTGAAGGAGATAATTACAATAGATTATCAAAAACAGTTTGTATAAATATATTAGATTTCAAATATCTAAAAAATAATAGATTTCACAATGGATATAGATTAAAGGAAATAACAACCAATGAAGAATTAACAGATATTGAGGAAATACATTTTATAGAACTTCCTAAAATGAAAGAGGCAAATGAAAATGAGGAAGTTACAGATATGCTAGAAGCGTGGATTGAGTTTATAAATAATCCATCAAGTGATGTTGTTAAAAAACTTGAAATGAATGTACGAGAAATAAAAGAAGCAAAAGAAGAACTTGTTCGATTAAGTAGCGACAAAGATGAAGTTCAGCTTTATGAGCAAAGAAAATTTGCAATACTAGATAGAGTAAGCGACCTTGAAAATGCTGAAGAAAAGGGAAAAGAAATAGGAAAACAAGAAGGTTTAAGAGAAGGAAGAAAAGAAGGAGTTAAAAAAGGTAAAATAGAAGTTGCAAAAAATCTCTTAGATGTCTTAGATGTAGAAACTATTGCGGCTAAGACGGGACTATCTGTAGAGGAAGTAAAGGAGTTAAAGTCAAAGAAGCAAGAGTTATAGAAGAAGTAAAATAGAAAATATTACCTCTGAATAAAGGTAAACATCTTAATCCATCCATCGGGGACGTAGATTGATTTGTGTAAAAACAAATCAATTTACATCCCCGATTTCACTTTTTGTGGAGCAGTTCCATATGTGTATTTCGAGTAACAAATACTGTATGTTATGTAATTTATATTGTAATAAAATTGAGATGTTTTATAATTAACTTACCTAGGAAAAAACTTTAAAATTCACTGGTGGAGGAGCTATGATTAATATTGCAATATGTGATGATGATAAAAATATTATAGATCAAATGAAAAAATATATAGAGGAATATAAATGGGAAGAATGTATAGTAGATGATTACATGTGCGGAGAGGATTTATTAGAGTGTAAAAAACATTTTAATGCTATATTTTTAGATATTGATATGCAAGGAATAGATGGAATTGAAACTGCTAGGAATATAAGGAGCTACAATAAAGAAGTGAAAATAATTTATGTAACGAGTTTTAGTGAATATGTAAATCTAGCATTTTCAGTCCATGCTTTTGGATATTTAAACAAGCCTATTAAGAAAGAAGAAATACATAAACAATTAGATGAGGTGATTTCTTATTCTGGTAAGAAGGAAGAAGTTAAACTGATTGAGTTTATGACTACAGAAGGTGTTGTAAGATTAGCTCCAAAGGATGTGTATTATTTTGAATATGCAAATAGAAAAGTTAAAATTAAAACCTTAAAAACTATATATATGATAAATGAAAAGATAACTACTATTGCTAAGAAGATGGAAAAGTATGATTTTTTAATGCCGCACAAAAGCTTCAGTGTGAATTTATTTTATCTAAAAAATATAAAAGGCTATGAGATTTTTATGGTTGATGGAAGTATTATTCCACTTTCACAGAAACGCTCTGCTAAATTTAGAGAAAAATTTAATCTATTTTTAGAACAACATATTTAAAACAGATGGGGTGGAGGGGCATATAGTGATTAATTCAGTTTCGGTTTTAGCAAATATAGTAACGATTTTAATAGGATTCTTTTCAACATATATAATTTTTGGTTTTATAAGTAAACTTGAAAGAAATCTATATTATAAGAGATATGTATATATATTAGTATATTTTATTTTTACAGCAATAATATTCATATCCAAAATTTATTGTGATTCAATAATGAATTTGATTATAACTGTAGTTTCAATAGTTGTTGTTGGGCACTTTTTCTATAACAATAAAAAAATCTATATTTTGTATTACAGTATTTATCCAGTAATATTAAGCATTTTTCAAGTATCTGTAGGTTTTTTATTTCAAAATATTTGCAGGTGGTTTGATATCAATTTTTATAATTTAGATATGATTATTATAACATCTTCTATAATTGTCCAACTTGCAAACCTTAGTGCATCAAGATTATGTATTATATTGTATAGAAATAAAAAAATTAAGATGATTACTTATATTCAGCTCTTGCAATTTTTGATATTTCCTTTGTTTAGTTGTTTTTATATTACTGTTTTAATGATGTATTTTCAAGTATATCTATCTATAAAAGATACCACTTTAATAATTATAAGTGTAATTTCTATTATTATTTTAAATATATTCATTACGAATATTTTAGAATCAATTTCAAAGAATAATGAATTAAAAAACAAAATAGTGCTGTACGAAGAGAAGTCTAAAATTGAATATGAGTATTATAACAAATTAGAAAATAACTATAAAAATTCTAGAAAAATAATTCATGATATGAAAAATCATCTACAAACTATAGAAAACCTATATAGTTTGAATGAGTATGAAGATGCTCGAAAATACACTGAAGATATGTATGAGTTATTTGATAAGTTTGTACAAAAATATTATACGAGGAATAAGGTTTTAAATGTAATAATCAATGATAAGGTGGAAAAGGCAAAGGATTTGGGGATAAACTTAGAATGTAAAATAGGAGATATAGATTTAGCTTTTATTAAGGATATAGATTTAACCACTATATTTTCAAATCTTTTAGACAATGCTATAGAAAGCACTAAAGGTGTGTTAAATCATAAAAATATAGTTTTAAAAATCAATAGATTTAATGAGTTTTTAGTAATAAATATAGTTAATCCTATATCAGAATGTCCAATAAAAAATAAAGACGGTTTTAAATCAACTAAAAAAAACCATAAAGGAATTGGCATTGAAAATATAAAGATGACTTTAGATAAGTATCAAGGTGATATGAGAATAGATTATGACGAGGATATATTCAAGGTTAATATAGTTGTCCCTAGTAGTTAAGCAAATTGCATGAAGTTATACTATTTTTGAATTATGCAATACAGATAGTGGGGTGAATATCATAGAAAAATCATTATTAAGTATATGTTTTGTTATAAATATAATAATATGTTTTGGAATACCCATAGGATATTTAATCTATAGTTTTATAAACAACAAAGAAAATGTAAAATTTTATTTTTTTGGTATGTTAGCTTTTATAGTATCTCAGGTGTTTTTAAGAATACCACTTATGAAAAATGTATTACCAAAGATGGACTGGTATATTGAGATAACAACTTTTTATCCCTTAGTTTATAGTATGTTTTTAGGTCTTACGGCAGGAATTTTTGAAGAAATTGCTAGATTTTTAGGGTTTAAATTAGCTATAAGAAAAAAGGTAAAATGGAGTAATGGTATTGCCTTTGGCGTAGGTCATGGTGGAATTGAGGCTATAATGTTTACTGGAATTGTGAATATACGAAGTTTGAAAATGATAATTTCAGAGGAAACCATTAGAGCTGCATTTTTAAAGGTAAACAGTATGCATATATTATTAGCTGGTATGGAGAGAATAAGTGCAATTATTATACATGTTGGATTAAGTTTATTAGTTTTATATGGAATTAGGAAGAGAAAGAAAATATATTTAGGACTAGCAATATTAATTCATGGAACAATAGATTCTTTTATTGGTATCTTTACTACTCTAGGCTTTGATATATATTTTATTGAAGGCTGGTGTGTGGTTTCTGCAATTACATTAGGAATTTTTATAATAAAGTCAAAGAAGATGTTTGGAGGGTATGAAATTGAAAATGAAAAGAGTATTTAAATTTTTAATAGCCATGTTATGCATTACTGTATTAGGAGGATGTGGAGCAAAAAAGTTAAGTGATAATTATAGTGAAGATAAGCTAAAAGTGGCATCAGAAAAGCTTATCGATAATTTAAATAAAGAGAAATTTGATGATGTTATTGGAATAATGGACAACAGTATTAAAGCACAAATAACAGTAGATAAATTGAAAGAAGTTATGGAATCCTTTAAAAAACTAAGAAAATTTGATTCCATAACAAAAATGATATTTCAAGAAAAAAATGGTATTGCAACTGTAGTAAGTATTGCAAAATATGAAAATGGCAATATTCAGTTTACTTTATCTTATAATAAAAATATGCAGTTGTGTGGTTTATATTTGAAATAAAGTAGTGTTTAATTAATGATGTTTAAAAGATTTGTATAAAATGCATGTTAAGAAGGTTTTATTGTAATTGTAACTAATATTTTTTAAATGATGAAAACATATTACGAGTACGCAAAAAATAGTAATCTCTTATTTACAAAATGTAATGCATGGATTACAATGGAAATGTAACCTATACATTACATTTTTAAGGGGGAGATGACTTGATACAAAATAGGATTAAAATTTTTAGAACAGAACATGATTGGACTCAGGCTGATTTAGCTGAAAAATTACATATTTCCCGCCAAGCAGTTATATCAATTGAGAAGTATAAATACACGCCTTCATTAGAACTAGCTTTCAAAATTGCAGAAGTTTTTAATGTTTCAATCAATGAAGTTTTTCAACACAAGGAGGGTGAAAAATTATGAATGAACAAACTATTCTTTTATTTCTTCTTATTTTTTGTACTGTAACAACTCTTTTTCTTTATATATGGAAAGCTAATAGACATGTATATTACAGAAATGATGAACGTTGGAGTTTCATACAGAACAAAGCAAATAATGTAGCAAATTATTCAAACCAAATTTTGATAGTATTTGTAGCTGTTGTAGATATAATATTACTATTTTTTCATATTGAAAAAACCTTTACACTAAATAGAATTTTAACTTATGCCATAATATTTATAGGACTACGAAATACCTTAGAATTATTTGCATTAAAATATTTGGATAAGCGAATTTAGCTGTTTAGACTTATAAATCTCAACTAAAAAAGAAAAGGAAATTAGGGAAAAAACAAATTGAAAGATGGACAATGGACAGTGAAGGAAGAAATTTCTGCTAGTAAAGAAATGTATGTAACTTAATAGGATTAAGCAATTTAATAGAAAGTCTTGGAGATATCCAGGACTTTTTATTATTGGAAAAATTAAGTTGTAATGAAGAAAAAATTTTATTAAATAGAATATTATGTATGAATATTGACTATAATTCTTGACGTTATGACATGTATACTTTACAATAAAGATGACAAAGAGGGTACCCACTGTTAAAATAAATATATAAAAATATAAAAGAAATTACTATTTTTTAGTAGATTTTTAAAATGAATATATAGATTTATCCAATAACTTTGATATAGGTATTCCAGTTTCTTCAGCATAAGCCTTTAACCTATTTAATAGTTCTGTATTAGCAGGATTAGATATTGGTGTTCTTGTTTTAAAATCTTTATTAGCCATTATTATCACCTCAAATAATATTAATCATTCCTTGCAAATCCTTGGACTTTAGCTAAACAACAAGAAAATTATAAAAATGGTGGTAAGTTTATTAAAGATGGTGATTTAAGAAAAGAAATTACTTTAATGAAGAAAACAGAAGAATATAAATGGCTAAATGAAGTATCAAATAATGTAGCAAAACAAGCTGTAAAAGATTGTTGCAATGCTTATAAAAACTTCTTTAAAGGACTTGCGGATAAACCACGTTTTAAAAGTAGAAAGAAAAGTAAAGAAGTTAAAAGACTTAAAAAAGTATTAAAAAGAAAACAAAGAAAAGTTAGTCGTAAATATGATATGAATAAAATGAAGAAAGGTGGTGAAAACCGTTGCCAATATAAAAAGACTAACAACATTATAAAACTTGAAAAAGAAATTAAATTACTTCATAGAAGATTATCTAACATAAGAAGTAATCATATTCACCAAGCAACGAATAAGATAGTGAAAACCAAACCATCAAGGGTTATTATGGAAGCACTTAATATAAAAGGTATGCTTAAAAATAAGCATTTATCAAAAGCTATTTCAGAGCAATGTTTATATGATTTTAAAGTTAAAATGCAATATAAATGTAAGTTTTATGGAATAGAATTTGTTGAAGCAGATAAGTGGTATCCATCAAGTAAAACTTGTAGTTGTTGCGGAGCTATCAAGAAAGATTTAAAACTATCAGATAGAATTTACAAGTGTTCATGTGGACTTACTATTGATAGGGATTTAAATGCGAGTATAAATCTTTCAAGATATAAATTAGCATAATATCACTTAAAAGATAATGCTAATATGTACCATTCGTTGTATGGGAATTTAAGTCCTCGGAATATTATACAAACTAAAGTAGCCTCGGCAAAATGGAACAGGTTGAACAGGGAATTAAACAAGATTTATAGATTTTTATAGATTTTTGGCAACGGTGATTACATTGAATCGAGATAAATTATTAAAAAAGGCTAAGAGAGAAAATCTCTGGAAGGATGAAAGGGAAAAATTAATTAATATTAGAGCATCAAGTATAGCAGGTACCTACAGTATGATACTATTAATTGTGCTTATTATATATAATTGGTGTACGGGAGCACCAAAAGATTCCCTAATAGGAATTTTATATATACATATGGGAGTATATAATTTCTTCAATATCAGTAAAGAACAAAAAATTCTAAGGATTGCTTCTATTGTAATGGTTATTGCAGGATTTATTTATTTTATAGATCCATTGGTTAGAAGAATTTCATTATGAATGATGAGTTAGTATTAAAAAACAGGCTGAAAGTTGCTCGGGCAGAGAGAGGAATCAATCAGACTCAGTTAGCAGAACTTATTGGCGTATCCCGACAAACTATTAGTGCCATTGAAACTGGGCAGTTCAATCCTTCAGCAAAGCTAGCTTTAATTCTATGTATTGCTTTGAATAAGAAATTTGAGGAGCTTTTCTATTTTGAAGAATAAGTTAAGTAATTGGGTAGTTATTAGTAAGAGATGTTAGATATCTATCAAATCAAGCAAAACACTAGTTTAAACTGGTGTTTTATTTGATTATAAAGGAAGTGTCAAAGAAATGTAGTATAAATATACATAAGATTAAAATTGACGAGGGAGGAGATTCAAATAAGTACAAATTTAAATAGTTTAAAAGAAAAACAAGTACAAGAATTAATAGCAGATTTTCCATGGTTATTAAGCTTGGATTATGAAAATGTACCAAATTTAAAAAACAAAGGTATGGAATATAGACTAAGTGATAGCAAAAGAGCAGATTTAATATTAAAAGATAGAAAAAGTGGTCGCCCTGTAATTGTTGAATTTAAAGCGGTTCCCTTTTATAGAGAAAATATTGGACAAATATTAGAATATAGAGCAAGAATAATTAGTGAATGTACTAAAGATACATCTATTTTAAAGGAGATATTTGAAGATAGAATATATTCACCTATTATGATATTGGTAGTACCGGAATGTAGTCCTGAGGCAAGACTTGCTTGTAATTTATCTAATATTGAAATTTATGAATATGATAAAACTATAAGTGAATTTATTGTTCCAGAAAAAAGAGAAACTTTAGAAGAATTTATTAAAAATATTGATGTGTCAGATTTACCTTTTACAGATGAAAGATTTTCTTATGTTGATGAAATATATAATAAAATTCGAGATTTACTATTTGAATTAGATTTAAATGATGGCTGGAAAAAATATAGGGCACCTTCTGGAGAATATTATTTTAGTATAAATCATCTATTTATAAATAAAAACTTATTTGAAAATAATAAAATTAGTATAGGAATATATGAAAATATTTTTTCAAAGGATAGATCAAAAAAAATTACAATAGAATATTTTTGTAATGATAAAAAGCTTTTAAGTAGATTTGTAAAAGCATATCAATCAAAATACAATAATTCACTAAATATAAGTAAAATTACTGAAGATGATGGATGTTTTTATTGTAATATAAAGTTAGATAAAAAAGAATTTTTACAGGATGTAGCTAAAACTTTAAAACCAATAATCTTAGATTATAAAGATATTATGAAGAATTCTCTTAAATTAATAGATTAGATGCCAAGTACTTGTGGAATTATGTTTTAGAGGAAAATACAATTGTGTGTGAAATACTACACTTTATGATGTATTAAATATACAAGTTGCGGTTATAGAAGTTCTTTTCTCATTCTTTACGTAGATTCACAATTGATAGTATAATAAAAGTGCATATAAATTTGAAGGAAGGAAGTGTGAAAGTGACATATTTACTAAGTCCTAAAGTAGATTTTGTTTTTAAAAGAATATTTGGAAATGAAAAGCATCCTGAGATATTAATATCATTTTTAAATGCGGTTATGAAACCAAAAGATCTAATTGAATCAGTACAAATTAAAAACTCAGATATAGAAAAAGAACATATAGAGGATAAATATTCCAGACTAGATATAAAAGCAATAACTAATAAAGGTGAATATATAAATATAGAGATACAAGTAAAAAATGAATATAACATGATTAAAAGAAGTTTATACTACTGGAGTAAAATGTTTGAAAATCAGATTGTTGAAGGTGATAATTATAATAAGCTGAAAAAAACTGTATGTATAAATATACTAGACTTTAAATATTTAAAAAATGATAGATTTCATAATGCCTATAGATTAAAGGAAATAAATACAAATGAGGAATTAACGGATACCATGGAACTACACTTTATAGAAATACCAAAGTTAAGAAAATTAAATGATTCAGAAGATGTGTCAGATATGCTAGAAGCGTGGGTTGCTTTTATACAAAATCCTGATAGTGAAATTGTAGAAAAGCTAGAAATGAGTAAAAAAGAAATAAAAGAAGCAAAATCAGAGCTTGTACGAATGAGTGGAGATTCAAAAGAAAGATACATGTATGAAAAAAGAAAAGAATCAATATTAGAAAAAGTTAGTTTAATTGAAAGTGCTGAACAAAAAGGTATCGAAAAGGGCAAAAAAGAAGAAAAAATATTGATAGCAAAAAATGCAATAAATAATAAATTAGATGATAATACAATCCAAATAATAACTGGCCTACCATTAGAAGAAATTAGAGAATTAAGAAATAATAAAATTGGGGATAGTCACTAAGTAGGAAAAAGAAGGAGAGAGGAGGAATGGTGCCAGGCACTTGTCGAATTAAATCTATCAAATCAAGCAAAACACTAGTTTAAACTGGTGTTTTATTTGATTATAGATATCCGTGGTAATCATGGAGGTATGGTGGAATATTCTAATTTTCTAAGTTCATTTTTAACTGATAAACTCCCTAAGTATTACCAATGCATTAAAAATACTAAGTTTATGAATGAGAGATGGTATTACTTAGAACAAAATATATCTGATATTACTATACTTAATAAAGAAACTTTACCTAAAAATAATTATAACTTAGAGGGTTTTAATATACTTAATGTGGAATCTAAAAATCAGCCATTAAATTCTAGAAAGTTTAAAGGAGCTGTGTACGTTCTTGTAGATGTTGAAGTTTATTCAGCTGCAGAAAAATTTTTAGATAGCATAAAAACTTTAAAAAATGTGACAATTGTAGGAACTACAACTGGTGGAGATGGTACAGGTTTTTCTGCTAGAGATACACATCTTCCTAAAAGTAAATTAATAATCAAAATTCCACCAGCACTTACTATAAATCAAGATGGTACTGTAGATGAGGAAGTTTGTATAAATCCTGATGTGTATATAGAACAAACCACTAATGATTATAGTAGTTATCTAAAAACAGACTTAAAGGATATAGTAAGAAGTAAGTACGATACGGTTTATAATAAGACACTGAATTTAATATCTAAAGAACAAAGATAAGAGAAAGGAAAAAAACAAATTGAGACTTGTCTACTCCCAACTATAATATATTGCATTATTTACAGCAAGGATAACAAAATGGTACAATTAATATAAAATATACCATGATTTTATTAATCTTAAAAAAGCAACTTTATTGATATCCTAATTGAATTAGTCATATTATTATTTTATAAATGGTATAATTTTTAAAAATATTTTAAAAGGGAGGCATAATTCAGTGTTGAATGAGCTTAAAAAGTTTGCAAAGGACATTTATATAAGGGTTTTAATAGTTGTTGTTATTGTAGTATCAATTGTTGTATCTATCCAATGTATTCAGAATTTTTATGCAATGAAATCTGGAAAGTTCAATGGGGTTCAAGGTAGAGCTGCAATTTCTTTAATAAAAGAACGATATGAAAATTCTAAAGGAATTCTTACAAGTGATAAACTTAATGAGGCTTTAAAATACTATAAGTCAATGCCAGAGGGTGATACAGCATATACAGAAACAGGTATTAAATATCCAGGAATTTTAGAGTTAATGGAGAATGTCTATGTATCTGATTATACAAAGCAAGATGCTATATTTCGTAAATTAAGCAATATGAATGATTTTTATAATAGAAATATAACATTAATCACTAAAAACTTAAATGATTCAAAAAATACCTATGAACCCTGGGAAAAAAATATTATTCTTGAAAAAGCAAAAGCTATTGATAAACCATTTATTATGGATTTCAGCGAACAATGGGTTTTCGTATATCAATGCTTTATGGTTTGTTTTATAATAATTGCAGTTTCTGCAATCGTAGTAGGAGCGCGCTTATTTTCTTATGAAAAAGATAACAAGATAGATATTTTATCGGATTCTCTTGGAGATAAGGAACTTAGAAAAATTGTAAGAGATAAGATAAAAGCATTACTTATTTTTTTAACAAGTGAGGTTTTAGTAGGGGTACTTATAATATCCATTATAATGTTTTCAAATACTGGCATCAGTGCTTGGAATAGTCAAATCCAAATTGAATATTTTACGTCCATATATCATCTAACCTTTGTCCAAGGATACCTATTGATTATATTAACTGGGTGGATCAGTATTTTAGCAATAGGAATGTTTACTGCAATGTTAAATGCCTTTACACAAAAGTTTTATACCTCATTAGTTCTTGGATTTATCATAACATTTATTCCAATGATTGTTGGAAGATTAAATGCATTTCCAGCTATTATAACAAAGTTTTTTAAGATGCAGCCAATAAATGCAGTTTCTATCATTGGAAATTTAGAGTCCCTTCAAGTGTTTAATTTCTTATTTACCCATACACTTACCATGACAGCTATTATTATTAACTCTACGATAATCTTAGGAATTTGTATATTTATATCACCTGGTTTATTCAGTAGCAAAATAAAAAATGCATAAAACATATTTATTATTCACTTAACTTGTTCAAAATAAAAAGTTGAATTTGTTAAAAAGAAAAATCCGTCAGGGAAGTTAGAACAGAGAAGAAATTGTTTATGGTATTAGTAGTATATAAAAAATTACTGAAAATGAATTTTTTCAGTAATTTTTTTGTAGCTATTCTTTTATATTATAATAACATACTTATATTGTTTTTAGGAATACAATAAATGTATATCAAATCAGAAAAGATTAGTTGACAATTGTTACGTGTCCTTTCATTCCGTCCTATCTTTTCCCTACTCCCTATAGCCTTGTTTTAGGCAGACTTTTCTAATTAAAAAAATTTTAGATAAATACGATATGTAATTATATTACGATTGTGTTAAGTAATTATGAAAGCATAGCTTTATAAATGTTTTGTTAAATGACTCAATGATATTGTTTGAAATATCATCCATAAAAGATTGTACTTTTATGTAAAGTGTATCTTGAAATATTCATTTATGACTGATAAAGGCAAGGGAATACTTATTAACGAAGTTAATCGTAAAAAACAGATGATTCTGCAAATTTTAATAATCAAAAATTAATACCCGTAAATACAGACAAAAATAGTTCAACTATGCAATTAATTAATAAAAATGGTGATTTGGTAAGTGAACCATATAAATTTATTATTTATTTAGGAGATGGAATATATAAAGTTAGTCTTGAGGGAAAAACTGGTTACATTAATTCAGAGGGTAAAAAATTAATGAATTTATCTGACATACCATTTCAACTAGTAGATGATTCTAAGTTTTTACCATATAGAAATCAGTTAGGTAAGTATGGATTTATGGATAATACAGGTAAAGTTATAATTCCAGGTAAATTTGATGATATAGAACAAATTACAAAATCAAATGATTTAATAGCAGTATGTAAGGACAAAAAATGGGGAGCTATAAATAAACAAGGTAAATTAATAATTGATTTTCAATTTAATCAAATAAATCCATTTTTTGAAGGAGTGGCATGTGTATACAAAAATAATAAATGTGGATTTATAGATACTAAAGGTAACCTTAAAATACCATGTAAATTTGATGAAGCTTTGTATTTTTCAGAAGGTCTAGTTTCTGTAACATTAAATGATAAAACGGGTGTTATCGACAAGGATGGAAATGTTGTAATACCTTTTAAGTTTGATTCAATTAGTGCTTTTAAAAATGGACTAACTCTTTGTAAAATTAATAATAATATGGCAGTTATTAATACTAAGGGAGAATACATTATAAAACCTTCAAGTGATATTAATATGTGTTTTTCTTATAATAAAAATATACTTATATATTTAAAATCAAAAAGTTATTTAGCAGATATAAAAGGAAAAAAACTTACTAGCGCTGCATATGATGGAATAGATTTTTTCTCAAAAGATTTAAGATTTATAATTATAGATAAAAATAAGAAAAGAGGACTTTTAGATATACAAGGAAAAGAAATAATTTCACCTGAGTTTGATAATATTAGCGGTTTTAAAAATGATTTTTGTATTGTATCCCAAAAAGGTAAATATGGAATTATGGACATTAAAGGTAAGTATAAAATTCCTCTTAAATACAGTGAAATTAAGTATATTTGCAATAATTATTATACGGCAAAGTTAAATAATAAGTGGGGAATGATTGATATTAATGATAAAGTAATTAAGCCTTTTGAATATGATAATGCAGCAGTAGTTGAACTAAAAGAAAAGTCTAGATTTCAAGTATTTCTAAGTAAAAACAAAAGAGCTAGTTAATAATGAAGATATGGGGAAAAGTTATTTTAATATGAGCTACCAGGCTTCTATCACTTCAAGCAAAACACTAGTTTTTAAACAGGTGTTTTATTTGATTGCAAAGAATATAGTAGACAAATATAGTATCAATATTAAATTTAAGTATATTAGGGAAAGTAATTTAATGGGAGGTTATAAACGTCAAGATAATAATGAAATTTTCCGATCATTTAAGGGTGTAGTTTTTTACTCATCGTCATCTTTAAAGTGATCTTTTAAGCGATAAGACTTTCCATTAATAGGTACAACATGAGCATGGTGCAAAACTCTATCTAATATAGCATTTGCGATGATAGGATCATAAAAAATATCATCCCAAGCATTGAAATTTATATTAGTTGTTAAAATTGTACTTTTTTTCTCATATCGCATGTCAATGAGTTGGAAGAATAACTTAGAGTCTTCTTTATTTATCGGTAGATAGCCTAATTCATCTATTATTAGGAGCTTGTACTTACTAAAATGTTTAAGTCTAGAATCTAATCGATTCTCTAAATTTGCACGTTTTAATTGCTGTAATAAATCATGACATTTAATAAAGTATGTACTATATCTACGTTTTGCTGCCGCAATTCCTATAGATGTAGCAAGGTGCGTTTTTCCTACTCCACTAGGACCTAGGAAAACTATATTTTCTTGTGTATTTAGAAAGCGTAATGTTAAAAAATCTAATATCTGATCTTTATTAATGCTAGGTTGAAAGCTGAAATCAAAGTCTTTAACCTCTTTTTTATGAGGAAAAGCGCCTACTTTTACCATAGATTTAATCATATTTGCTTCTTTAAAATCTATTTCATAAGCTGTAAGCTTAATAAGAGCATCAACAAAGGATAAATTATTTTTAGTAGAAAAATCAATGACTTCGTCTAAATGATTAATCATTTGTTTAAATTTTAAATACTCTAGATTTTTTATAAGTTGTGTATATGCACTATTCATTTTTATATACCTCTCCTATTAAATTTAAATTTTGCCTAGCTTTCTTCATCATTTCATATGAGCTTTTATTAAATGTTAAAGCACTAATCTCAGCATAATGTTCTGCATGATAATTTAATTTTTGATTTTGTATATCATGAATAGTAACTAATTTTGTGCTATAATACACATGTAATTGATCATCATATACTTGAAGTTTTAGTCGTTTACCTATATATTCTGGTGGGACAGAATATTGTTTTGATTTGTATGAAATCATGCTTTGACTATTTACTTTAACAGATGTGATGGTTATTTTGTAAAGATTTCTTATCTGATCTTTAGGCAGTTCTGATAAGAAATCTTTTTCTTTCTGTAAATGTAATATTGGTATTTTACCTGTTGATGTATGACATTTACTATTAATTCTATTGTTTAAATCTGAAACAAGTTTGTGTAATTGCTCATAGCTTAATGTTCCATTATATGCTCTTATTTCATCTAATAATTTCATAGGAGCTTCTACTTTGGCTTTGGTGTTAGGTCTACCTGCTACGCAAGGGTGAACTTTAAAGCCGTAATCTTTTGCAAACTGTTGAAATTTATTATTTACTTTTCCTTTAGAATAATTAGTTCTAGGTAAATCCATAACAGTTTTCATATTGTCCGTTAATAGTTCCTCCGGAACTCCTCCAAAAGCTTGAAATGATTCATCAAGAAAAGAAAATAACACTTCTTGTGTTTTATCGAGAGATAACTTGTACACTCTAAACCTCGAATATGAAAGTATTAATACAAAGACATTAACACTAATAATTTCTCCGGTATTTAAAACAAATTCTATGTTTTCTTTCCAATCTAGTTGTGCTTGTTTACCTTTACCTGTTTCATACCTCATAGGCGCAGCCTTCGATAGATGTCCTTTTCTTCTGCTATTAAAATAGTGACTAAATTCTGGATGATTGGAGATATACCTTCTAAAAGAAGATTGAGCACAATCTAATCCATAGTTATCTCTAAGATACTGCCACAGAATCCGTTTATAATAAAATATTTGAATAGAATCTTTACCAAGAAGTTTTTTGATAATAGGTTCAAAATGGTCTATTTTAGATTTACGATTTCTAGTAGTAGGTTTTACATATCCATTTAAATATTTACCTACGGTGCGTGGATCAACGCCAAGTTCTCTAGCTATTTGACTTTTATTTACTTTCAAATTATTTTCCTCCATAATTAAATTTAATTTATGAAGATCCTCTAACTTATCTATTTGTATTTCAGAATTAATATTCATTTGTATAATCATAATTACCTCCAGTTTAAATGTTGGTAATTATAGTATTATACATAAATCTAATTCTTACATCCTTAAATGATCACTTTCTTGCATTCCCATAATAGCACTTATAGGGAGGTTTATACTGATGAATACAATAAGGTTTTTAGGGATGTCTTTAAATGTAGATGTTGAAAAAACTAAAGATTATTATAATAATTTATCAATAAAAGATCAATGTATGTGTGACTATTGTAAAAATTATAGAAAAGTGGCACAATCATTTCCGAAAAAAGTATTAAGTATATTTGATATGTTTGGTATTGATTATATGAAGGCGGATGAGATATCAGAATGTGGTGGAAATATTAAAAATCAGTTATATATGTGTTCTTATTATTTTTGTGGGGAAATTATTGCTAGAGAAAATAATTTGATAAAAGATAGATATATAAACATAGGTAATTTCAGATTTAACTTAAATAAAGATGTATATGTTGATTTAAAAGAAGTACCTCCACATGTTCTTCAGTTACAAGTTTGGGCAAACTTACCTTGGATACTTTAATTATTCTATGCAAGTGTCCAATTCTATTTGAATTTGAAATATGCAGCTATATTAAGCTTAATTATATTACTCCAATGAGGATTTAATAGCAGTATAAGTGATTCAAATGGATTAACATTAGTTATTGATGCCGGATATAAAATAAGAGTTTAAAGCGAGGGAATAAGTTGGTAGAATATAAAAATAAAGAGGAATTTATTATAGAAATTTCTAAACGTTCAAAATTATTTATTCAAGAATTTACTAATATTAATGAAAAAGATAAAGATAAGTTAATTGATGGAGTAGATAGAACACCTGCTCAAATGATTGCCTATCAATTAGGATGGATGAAGCTTATTCTTGATTGGGAAAAGCAAGAACGACAAGGATATACTGTAGTAACACCAACTCCAGAATATAAATGGAATAATCTTGGTGGCTTATATAAAAGTTTTTATAAACATTATGAAAAATATACTCTAAAAGAATTATGTACTATGTTTTTAGAGACTGAAGAGAAAATTATTGAGTTGCTAAATAATTATACAGATGTTGAACTATTTAAGCAAGGGGGGAGGAAATGGGCATCATCAACTCCTTCTAATTGGGCAATATGGAAGTGGATTCATATAAACACTGTTGCACCCTTTAAATCATTTAGAAGCAAAATAAGAAAGTGGAAAAAGTTGCAACAAGAGTGAAATTTCAGTATTCATCAACAAAATAGTAATGGTAAAATATCAAGTTGTTATATTAAAAAAGCATACTATCAATATTTAAAAAGGTATATACAATAATCTGTTTTATGCAAATTATTGTATATACCTTTAATCGTAATTTACATCATAACCATTATCAATTGAATATGATAATGCAATAGTAGTTGAACCTGAAAAGGATTCAAAAACTCAAATATTTTTAACTAAAGGCATAGAAGGGTTAGTTCTTGATTTTAAGAACTAGTCCCTTGAGTTTTATGGAAGATGGATTATTAACAGTATAGCCGCAGACGGACCTGTAGGTTGTTACTATGAAAAAGATATAAAACATATACATATATGGGATGATTGTGATTTTAATCAGATAATGGTTGTTGACGACAATACTATAATACTTCCATCGGGCGGAGTGTATTTTAAAGCAGTTCGTAAAAAGTTATTTTGAAATTAAATGAATATATATGGAAATATAGCATACTGGAAGTAGGGAATAAGGACAGAACCTAGTTGATAGTTAACAGTAAAGGAGGAATTTCCTCCTTTACTGTTAACTATACTTATGGTTTTCCTATGTCCTTTTTATCATCATCTATCTCTATAATTCCATATTTATTAGAACCTTCATCGCTCTCAACACAAAAACATAGCAACAAAATTATATTTATAAAAGGTATAAGACACAATAATATCCACCAACCACTTCTATTTATATCGTGTAATCTCCTTATAGAAACAGTTAACGATGGAATGAATATTATTATTAAATATATACGTCTCAAAGGATTATTGTCCCATAAATCTTCGGATGTAAGTGCCATCCAAATCATAGATAATGATAAAGATATTAACATATTAGCTAATGTAAAATACCAATATTCTTTTCTAGTAGCTCTACCACAAAATGTTATATATTTAGACATACATTTTTTATAATATTTTAAGATATGCATATACATTTTTCCTTTCGATAATATATATTATTTACCATGTTTCGCAAATTATCGTTAAACTAAAATTCCTCTTAAGCTTTCCCTAGTCCCTATCTTCTTATATTTTCACTTTCTTTTCCCTCCCCCCTTTTCTGATTAAAAATTACTACCATAAATTATATAACTATACCATATAATTTATATTATGCTATAATTATATAAAATAATAATAACTATTAATTTTTGGTTAGCATAATATAATAGTATATTAGAAATCATAAAACATATGGTTTTATTTTACAATACAAAATAAAAAGAAAGAGGTTACATATGAATTTATTTATTTTAACTTGTTGTATAGTCATACCGATTGTGATGATTGTGGTAGGAATTTTATATAGAATGAACTTATTTAATAATAGTATATTAGATTTAATAATTTCTCTTGTAATGATGTTTTCAGGAATATCTAAAGATAATAATCCACCAATGTATTTAGATAAAAAGATACCGATTTATTCAAAGAAAAAGTGCGGTATAATATGGATGATAAGTGGAGTTGTTATGCTAATATGTATTACTGTACTTTTACTATTTAATATATCTCAAATTAATAGTATACTCGATTCGTTATTAGACATTGAATTTATAATATTTACTATTATATTTATAACTACTGAATATTTTTTGAAAAAAAAAGTTATATCATAAATAAGATTTAATAAACTGGACTGATTTCAAGTTTGCATATAACAAAATAAACCCTTTAGTAAGTTAATACTAAAGGGTTTATTTTTATATTGTTTGTATTTATAATTAGTATTTATTAACTACCATTGATAATGATTAAATCCACCATCTACTCCATTGCTTGTATCAAACCAAGAATCTAAAAGTTCAAACCAATTTCCAACTGTATTCTTTTTAGAATCTTGTCCATCTTTACACCAGCTTAATTTTCCATATGGATTATTTAATCCAGAAGCCATAGTATCAATAGAATTATACCAACTTTGAATTTGCCAATGAGGTATTTTCATCATAGAATAACGACTAATATAATTTCTATTTCCATCAGGTAAAAATACACTTAATCCATTTTTACCTTCTTTAAATCCGTTTGTTCCATTAAATTTTGTTCCGCCAAATGAATAAAGTACAACATTATCTATATCTTTCATAACATTTGATGCAAGAGTCTTAGTTTCTTTACTAAATTTATTGCTAATACTAATTTGTTTACATAAATCATATATATCAAAGTATGGATAATCTATCCATTCAAATTGATTTCTTTCATTAAAGTAGTGTATTAAGTTTGTTCTTGTTCTTGTTCCTCTTAAATTTTCAATATCACTTTTCTTATTTTCTTTGCTTAAATTAACAGCTAATTTATCAAAAGATTTTTTAAGATCTTTTACTTTACTTAAATCATAGCAACTTAATTGTTGATCATTACGTCCTGCAGCTTTAACAGAGTCTCTTTGTTCTTCAACAAATAAAGCACCTATTTCTTCATTAGTAATTGTTTTTGGATCAAAGCATTTTTCTTTTCCTCCAAGTGTTAAATCATCTTCATTGGAAGCAATATTATCTTCTCTTATTCTAGCAAATATATTATCATATTTAAATCCTGGTCCCCAAACTACTGGACTTGAAGCTATCATTGTTTTTGCTGAAAAGCCTCCATTATCTGGTCTATATTGATATGCTACTTCTGCTGTTCCCATTAAACAAGCATCAAAAGCAAGTACATCTACTGAATGTTTATCAGTTAAATTATCTGATATTTCTCCCATATATAAACAATCTGATTGATTTCCATCAGAACTACTATCATCCCAACAAATTGCTTTATTTAAATTTTGGTTATTATTTTTCTTATCTCTTGCCCCGCCACCATGGTTTGACATTATAAGTACATATTTATCTGCTTTGTAATGAGATTTACCAAACTCTATAAATTTTTTTAAAGTTTGTGGATCACCCATGTTAGCTTCATAAGAACCATTTACTCTAATTTCAGGAAATTCTTTTCCACCATCTAATCTTGTAGTTTTATTATGTTCAATTTTATATAAACGAGTATCTTCAAAATTTTCTCCTAAAGCCGTTGAATCATTGCTTTCATTAGGAGTTCTATCTACTAATGCTATTAAATTCAAATTTGGATTATTTACATATCCTCTTTTCATCTCCGCAATGTCATTCATTAGTGCACCTTCTAAATTATTATCGGCATCACAATAATATAATACTGTGACTTTTTGACCTGCTGGATTGACTTTTTTTACTGATTGCTTAACATGTACTTTATTGCTTTTAGCATTTTTAGAAGCAGCATATACAGGATTAGCTCCAATAAATGAAACTCCTAATATTGCCATAGTTAATAATTGCGGTATTTTTTTTAACATATAGTTCTTCCTCCTTTAGAATACAAATTTTTATAGGTTTAGTTTTTATTCTAAATTCCTATCTTCATCTGATCTATTCATTGACTTGTAAAATTTTCTATTATAATTGCAATATTTCTAAAAACTTCTAAATACAAATATGAGCGCTCATACATTTATATTAAAAAGATTACATGCATAATTTTACATGATTCTATACTCTTTTCAACATTTTCTCCTTAAAATGATTATTTTTCGACGTGAAAAATAATAATTACCGTTTATGTACATATTTTTATCTTTCATGGATAACTTATTGACATTTACATAAAAATGTGTTATAAATATCATTTTATATCCATTTGGTATGATACTAATCCTACGCATTCTTATTGCCTTTTTATAAAAATTTAAAATAGTGGAATATCCTATGTTCACTAAAGATTAGATTTTTTCTATTTAACTTTTAGCAAATTATAAAAAATAAGAGTGCTTAAATCACTCTTATTAACTTAAAAGTATTTATTTTTCATTTTAAATCACATAAAAAAGGATGTTGATAATTATATTTACCAACATCCTAAAGTCTTCAATTGGGAAACAACTTTTTAGGTCTAATTTTAGAAAGGTCACTTTTTCAGTGTCCTCAGTAAAAACTAAGATTTTTAATACTTTATTTAATGTTATTTTGTACCTGTAACATCAATTGTTTTATCATTGCATATTATTCCATTTACCTTAAATTCTGCAGTGGATTTTGTTTGAACATTTTCTATCCTAACATCTGAATCTTTTGTTGAACGTTTTGATCTTTTATGTTCAGGAAGTGCCACAGCGTTACCTTCTCTAATTGATGCTCTAGTTCCATTTACACTAGTAAATACACCAGATATTACTCCACCATTATGATTTGTAGTAAGATCTTCATATGAAGGTTGGAAAATACCCTTGACATTATCATCTACCCATTTCCAATCCCACTGTGAATATCCATTAATATTTCTGTGCTTATATAAATCTTTAAGATGTTCTACAGCACTCATTCCATTTTTACCACCAAATTTAAATGAAACATATGGTCTATCTTCAGTATGATCTTTACGAGCATTTCCTGTGTATCTTAAAAATCCGAAAAATTCTATATCATATTCCATGTATATTTTTCCTTCATAAGGAACATCAGACTGTGTCGCCAATACATCTAAGAATATTCTTTTCTTAGATTGAGGAGCTACTGTAGACATATATGTAGTACTAGCTTGTTTAGTTTCAACATTACTATTTGTATTTGACCATCCTTGATCTGCACTAACTTCAAAACTTGTTTCAACTTTGCTATCAACTATAGATGGAATTCCTATTTTGAATGAAGTTTTTACACCTATTTTTTCTCCAAATCTAAAGTTTTCTGTTTTAGAAGTAGTTTTAGTAGTTATATAGTTAAAACCTCCTGATAATTTAGCATCAGTTTTATTTGGATTTATAACCTCAAAACTTTGAGAATCTAAAGGAGTTAATTTTGTTATTTTAGGTTTTCCAAGTTTTATAGAATTTGGTTCAACAACAAATCTAACATTTGATATTTTCATACAAAGTCTTTCATTTGCACGATATCCTTCAGCATAAGGGTCATTTGAATTATATCTAGCAGTTAAAGTGTATGATACTTTTCCACCTTCTTCTTCTTCTCTTCTAAATTCAAAATCCTCTCCAATGCTTTGTGATGCTGTTCCTCCACACCAACCAAATCCTAGTGAATGAGCTATAGATGCCCAATTATCTATAAACTTTGAATCTTGAATAATTTTAGCTTTTAAATCTTCATTATCTTCATAACCAAATAATTTAATTGAATGGTTGTCATCTGGTATTTTGTAAATTTCACTAGCGAAATTTGTAGAAGCAAGGGCGTGAGTATAAGGTATGACTATTAAGCACTGAACTGCTATAAGTGATGTACAAAGTGCTTTTTTAAACAATGATTTTTTTAGCATAGATATGCCTCCCTTTAATTTTTTTGAAAAAATATAATTAAAATTAATTTTTCATTAAAATATTAACATAATATTTATAGCTTGTACATAGTTTTTTTGCAAAATATTCATACTTTTTTATAAAATATAATTATTCTTAATAATAGTTTATTTTAATTTATTATAGAATGTAATATACTTTTATCATTATTGTGTAAAATTTTCATTATATCTTATACAATTAATAGCTTTAATAAACTTTAGAAAATTGCTTAAACTTGATATTAAACATTTTAAAAAAGTTATATTTAATAATATACTTTTTTTCATTTTTTCTTTCATAATTTGCACTCAGTTTGAATTTTATGTAAAAATATTATATAATCTGTTATGAAAATATTGATTATGGAGGAATATATATGAAAAACTTTATGAAAAAACTGAGCAAGTTTTTATGTACTTTTACTATGATCGCTTCATTAAGCATAGGATTAGTAGGCTGCGATGAACAAGCTAACTCTAATGTTAATAAGCAAAATACTAAAGTAACTGCTGCTCAAACAAAAGAAACTACTAGTAAAAAACCAAAAGAAATTTCTACATTAAAGGTACATTATATTGATGTAGGTCAAGCAGATTCTATGCTTGTACAACAAGATAATCATTTTATGCTAATTGATGCCGGAAATAATGATGATAGTACATTAGTAGTAGATTATTTAAAGAAACAAGGTGTAAAAAAATTAGATTATGTTATAGGAACACATCCTCATGAAGATCACATTGGTGGACTTGATAAAGTTATAGATTCATTTGAAATAGGACAAGTTCTTATGCCGAATAAAACAAGTAATACTGCCACATATAAAGATGTAATAACTTCTATAAAAAATAAAAATTTAAAAATAACAAGTCCAGTTCCAGGTACAACATATAAATTAGGTGTAGCTGAATGGAGTATATTTGCACCAGCTAAAAACAAAGATTATGAAAGTGTAAATAATTATTCAATAGTTCAAAAACTTAAATTTGGTAATACAAGCTTTGTATTTACTGGAGATGCAGAAGCTGTTTCTGAAATGGAAATGATTAAAGGCGGGTATGATTTAAAAGCTGATGTATTAAAGATAGGACATCATGGTAGCAAAACATCTACTTGCCAAGCATTCTTAGATAAAGTTAGTCCTAAATATGCAGTAATTAGTTGTGGTAAAGATAATAAGTATAAACATCCAAACAAATCAACTATGGATAGACTAAAATCTAAGAATATAGCTGTTTATAGAACTGATGAATGCGGTACTATAGTTGCAACAAGTGATGGGGAAAAAGTAAACTTTAATGTTAGTCCTGGAAGTTATGATTTTAGAGATATCGTAGAAACTGAAGCAAATAAAACAGAATCTACTGTAGCACCTACTATAGTACCTAGTAAATCAGCAGTAACAAATTCTAATAATAACTCAATTATCAAAAACAATACACCTGCTAAAAAAACTCAAAAGAAACAAAATGTTTCTAAGCCTGTTAAAAATAGTAGACAAGTATGGCTATCTGCTACAGGATCTAAGTACCACTCACGACCTGATTGCGGAAGAATGAATCCAAGCAGAGCAACAAAGGTTTCAATAGAAGAAGCTCAATCATCTGGATGTGGCCCTTGCTCAAAATGTATGTAAAAGTCTTACAATATAAATTATAAATAAATCCCCAATATATATTGGGGATTTATTTATAATGAAAATCAATATCATTAGGTGTGCTTATCAAAATATCCTTTATAAACAACATACTATGCTAATATAAAGTTTCAGCTTATAATGAAGTATTTTCATATCCATATATGCAAAGTCGGTTATTGGTTAAATAAAAGAACGGTGTCAAAAGTTTTTTTGCACCTGGTAATATATACTTTAATTCATCAGTAAAGTTAATTAATCCCAGTTGTTTTAATTTAGGACAAAGCTTAACAATTTCACTTCCATCCTTTACACCAAAGTAAAATTGTGCATTTGTTTTCTTTACTGTATCATGCATATTACCCTTATGGACAAGCAGTTTGTATATCATATCAAAATGTGCTTCAAAACTATTAAAACCCTTTGTCAATATTTCAATAAATTCTTTTACTTCGTCAGGTTTAAAATACATAAGGACACCTTCTGAAATAATAAGTAACTTTTTCCCATTAGTTTCAACTTCTTTTGTCCATGTTTGATCTAAAGCTGATTTTCCAATATTTTTCACTCTCTCATTCTCTTGAAAAAATAGTTTTCTTTGCTCAATTACTTCAGGAAAATCTAAGTTATACCAATGAATCTTACCATTATCTATTCTTGAAAATCTTGTATCAAGACCACATCCTACCGAAACAATAACACAATCAGGATTCTTTTCAATGAATTTTTTTGCCTGTATGTCCATTGTTTTTACCCTTGCTAAAGTTCCATAATACGTCATCCATCCACTTTCAAATTTTGAAAAATCATACTCAATACTCTTTATTATTTCAGCCGCTTTTTTATCATTTATTACAGGTGTCTTACTCATAGCATCTTTTGCTCTAACATAAAGAGGGATAAGTAGTGTTTCCATTACTCCACTAAGTTTTAGTTTCATATTAATTTCTCCTATCTCAATTTATTTGTTCACTTTTCCAATTTTAACACACAAATATCAATTAATTGTCATAGACTATATATATTAAATTTTATACTTTATATATTCATAGTCCAAGTTATTATTACATGCATTGGCTTTAAAATAACCTAAATATAGTATATACCTTTTAATTTTCTAATTTAAAGACATATAGTTGATGAACTAAGTAAAATATTTTTTATTCATATTTGAACTTATGTTTTATTATCCTTATTACGTATACAACTTAGTATCCACTAATATAATTAACTAAGTATAAAGTTCATACATTTAATAGATCTCATCAACAACAACTACATGCAGAATTAGTTTATAAAATTAAAAATACTAATTTTATTTCAACGTTAAAAGATTATAGAGAGGAGAAATTAATTTGATAAATAGTATTAATTATGGCTATTCACATGATAATGATGTAGCTCAAGATCGGTCTCAATGGATGGCCAAATTAAATGATAATACGCCACTTTCTAGTTTATCAATTCCTGGAACACATGATACTATGGCCCTTGGATGGGGTGGGGTTATTGCTGAAACTCAATCAAAAAGTTTGAAAAATCAATTGATCTCAGGTATTCGATATTTAGATATTAGACTTGGTGCATATCCAAATAATGCAGATTTATTATACTCATATCATGGATTCATTTATCTACATTCTACATTTACTAATATACTAGAGATAGTAACTAATTTTTTGAAAAATAATCCTAGTGAAACAATAATAATGAGAATAAAACAAGAACATACTACCGAAGCAGATACCGTGTTTATTTCACTATTAAATAGGTTCTTTCAAAATCCTAAATATTCAAATTATATATATAAAAACAAAGAACAAAACAATCCTTTTTTAAAAGAATTAAGAGGCAAGATACTAATTCTTCAAAACTTTGGTGGAAAAATAGAATGGATGCCATATCCTGCAAGCTTTTATATACAGGATGATTATTGGTTAAAATCTATTTGGGAGTTATATAGTAAGTGGGAAAAAGTAAAAGATTATTTATATAAAGCAAATCAAAGTTTCTTATCAGGTGAACATGAAAAATTTATAAATTACCTTAGTGGAACTGGGGGATGCTTTCCTTATTTCGTAGCAAGTGGTCATGTTCAACCTAATACTTGTTCACCACAATTACCAACTGGTTTGATTGAACCAAAATTTCATAGTTATTATCCAGATTTTCCTCGAGTTAAATTGCATTCTGGCATTGTGATGATTTTTTTTCAAGGAACAGATATTTTAACTATGAATTATATAAAAAAATTCAATCCATCATATGTTGGAATAATCGTAGCGGATTTTCCTGGACAGGGATTAATAAATAGTGTAATTGATGTAAATTTCAATAAGAAAAAAGCACTAACTAAAAATTGTTGTGCTTAATATTTAAAAATTATTATTTAAGGTAATGGTATCTACTTTTTATTTACTAATTTTATTTTCACAATAAAATTTTAATGATTTTCCAATAAAGTTAGATGCACCATTACCATATTCCTTATCATTCACTTTTATTAAAGTAGACTCTGACAAATACTGCTCTGCTATATAGTTCCAATAATTTTCTCCAACATCTACTTTTAAGATTTCGTTCTGTTTTTGTGTCTCATATACTATTTGAGAAACTATTTCTTGAATTTCCTTTGAAGATGTATTTTTACTTAAATCAGCTGTAAGCTTTTCATACAATGTGCTTATTTTAGGCTTCTTATCACCTAAATAGACTTTTAAAGCTTTCCCAATAAATTTAGACGCGCCGATTCCATATTTATTATCAACTTTTTCTATCCAATCAGGAAATACCGAATAATTTTTCACCATATAATACCAATAATCATCACCCATTTTAGTTTTAAAAACTTCATAATCTTTTTTAGCTATATTAGTTATCTCACCAGCAATTTGTTGAATCTCTTTTGAAGATGGGTCTTTACTTAAGTCACCTGTAAGTTTTTTATATAACTCTTTTAATTTAGGATGCTTATCATAAAGACAATCTTTTTTAAACTTGTCAATTTGTTCCGCTTTAGTTATTACAATAGAATTATTTAAATTTTTCTTTACAGCTTCAACATATTTTTTTACACTTCCATATTGTTTTATAGCTATTTTTGCAAGTTTTGCTTCGCAAGCTTTCATTTTTTCAATACACTCATTATATTTATCCATGCTACCATAGGTTTTAATTACTTTATCCTGATGTTCTGTTTTAAATTCGTCCAACATATTGAAATATTCAGTCATATCAAATTCTTTGAAACTCATTTCATTCTCTCCTTTTAATGTTTTATTTATAAGCTCTATTAAATTATTTAATCTATCACGTTTTATAATGAGTAGCTTTTTTTGCTCTTCCAGAGCCTGCATTTTATCAAAATGAGGACTGCCCATAATTTCTTTAACTTCTTTTAGTGGTATATCAAGTTCCTTAAAAAATAAAATCTGTTGCAAGGTTTCAAGAGCTTCATCATCATAAAGTCTATAACCTGAATCTGTAAATTTACTTGGTTTTAATAATCCAATTTTGTCATAGTAATGTAGCATACGCACACTTATTCCTGTTAAATCCGAAACTTGTTTTACTGTCTTCATTGCTGCACCTCAAAGTTTAATTTTAGAGCTATCAATACAATCTAATACTTAGGTAGCTAATATATCCAAACTCTATTTTTATATTACACTATGACACAATGTTAGGGTCAACAGTTTTTTAATTTTTTAATATATAAAATAAAGAGAGTTAATTTGCGTAAATTATTTACAAAATATATACTTAATGGTATATTGAGAATGAAAGTTAATTATATTATTAACTATGGGAGGGATTTTTTAATGAATAAACAAATTGATACATTATTCTGTATTTTAGGAAGTTTAATTTTAATATGGATTGGTGGTAGAACATGTACAAATATAGCATATTCTTTAGTAGGAGATTTGGATTGGCTAAGTTTTATTATCTTAAACTTAATGAGAATAATATCATTTTTAGGAATACTATTATTGATATATTTTGCATTAAGAATGATAAAAGCTAACTATCATTCTTAATGCAAAATGTTATAGTCATCTTTTTTAAAGATGAATTTCTTCATCTTTGCTTTTAATATTATCATCATCTATAGGACCATATTTATTAGAAGTAACATCACTTGTCCCACAAAACATTAATAATAAAAGTAAATCTATAACAGGTATAAAACATAGTAGCATCCACCATCCACTTTTATTTGTATCATGTAATCTACGTACTGAAACTGCTAATGATGGTACAAATGTTAGTATTGTATACACTATTGTGAGTGGATTATCATCTAAAAACTTACTATTAGGTTTTAATATTACCCAAATTGTATACAATGATAAGGCTATTAATATATTAGCTAATGCAAAATACCAATATTCTTTTCTAGTAGCTCTACCATCAAATTTTGCATATTGAGATATAACCTTTTTATAATTTTTTATAATTCCCATGTGCCTTTCCCCTTTCGATGTATATTTGTAAATTAATGTAATTCATTATATATTATACCTTATATTTAAAATTTTTTAAAACATAATTTCCCATATATAATATTAAATACTCTGTTAAATAAAAAAGAATAACTGTTTAAGTTATTCTAAAATTGATTTATTATATCTAATAATTGTTTCTTTGATTTTCTTGTATAAATAGTTGTAGTAGATATATTTTCATGACCTGCAAGATCTTTTACAGCATCTATTGGTATTCCTCTATCAACTAAATTTATACAGTATAGATGTCTAAATGCATGGTTATAAACTTTATCTTTCTTGATTTTTGCCATGCCGCCATATTTTTTAACTATATTTAAAGCAGTGAATCTACTAATTCCACCTTCTCTACCTGTAAATAGTTTATCACTATTGTTTATCCTAACAGTCATGTAATCTTTCCATATCTTTTTTAATTTTTTAGGAATTAATACATCTCTATATTTTCTACCCTTACCAAGTATTCTAATGCTATCTTCATTGATATCCTTAGATAACACCGAAATAGCTTCGCTTACTCTCATACCCGTATAATATAAAGTACAAATAAATGCCTTAGCCCTTAAATCACGTGCTTTTTCAGTTTCTTTTATCATTCTTATAGCTTCATCATTTGTTAGTATATCATCTAAAAATCCTTGATCTTGAATTTTTATCATTTTAATATCTATATTATTAATATGTAGATATTCTAAGAATTGTCTTATTGCAATAATATTTCGATTTACTGTTTTAGGGGATAGCAGTAAGACTTCCAACAAATAATCTTTAAACTTCCTCATATTAATTGTAGTAATTTCTAATTTGTTTTTTTCAAAATATTTTACGAATCTTTTTATATCATTTTTATAGGTATATATAGTTTTTTCACTTTTATCCTCTTGATATAAGTATTCTATAAATTTTTCTAATTTATTGTACATACATTAAATCTCCTTGAATGGACTTAAACCCTTGATATTAGTATATCATAAGCTTGTTTTCCAATTCAACATAATGTTATGTTCAGTTGAACTCAATAAATACAATATTAATTTTTATAAACTATAATGATACTTAAATTAGAAATATCTACATTAAGTTTAAATAAATTGATTTATTTAAAAATATAATTTTCAAAACAAAATATATCTTAGAATTACACTTGTTGAATATTTTTATTTTCTAATTTTTAATACAGCGCGTTATGTTTAAATGTACCAAATTTGACAATAAGATAGGGAAGGGTATATAGTATATATATACTTTAACTTTACTAAGTATTTTAATTTACACGTTTCAAAGTTTAAACTTATATGAATTTATGCTTAACAACACAAACCCTCTAGTATTAATTTACTAGAGGGTCGATTTTTTTAGTTGTTTAATATTTTTCATATACACGTATCTTTCTTATTAACTTTATATTTAAAGCTTACTTGTATTTTTATATGCTTACTTTAATTTAAAAACAAAATATCTTCTTTCAAAGGTAAATTGAAACATTTTACTTGCTTATTATTTTTTTCATGTTCTAAATTGATTGCATTTATTCTACTATTACATGATAATTTAAAGTAATAAATCAAACTTTCCGAACACATACATGATGTACATAATGTTTGTACATAATTAGGTTTATTCAGATCTTTTATTATTCCCTCTGGTATTTCAACAGAAGCAAAGTTACGCAACATCTTTGTAATACCCTCAACTTCATTTTCACCTTGTACAGCAAACTGTTTTAAGAAAGCAAGTCTAACAAAACGAGAAACAGGAGTATAATCTCCAGGTAATCCTAACCCTCCTGTGCCTTCACCAAATTGAGATATTTGATAGTTTACTACAGTTTGAGGTTGTCTAGGTACATTAGTAATACCTAAATAATTTCTTAAATTTTGAATCTGCCAAAAATAACTTGGACTATTTGTTAAAACTCCCATTGAATTTCTATAAACGCTTATACCTCTTTTATCAGGCTCTATAATAATTGATTCGCCACTTCTATCTGAAAAAATATAGTGTACAGGAATTTCTTCGCCGAAAACTAATTCATTTATAAAATTTATATTGTTAATTTCAATTAACACTTCATTAATAGTTGCACATTTTGATAAAATGTATGTAATAAAAAATCCTGGATTTATATTTATAGCATTTTTTATTGATTTTGAATTATAATGGGCAAATCCAGGATAGTACAATAAAGCTCCCATAAGCCCTTTTTCATTTATTCCATCAGTGAAGATTGGCGTATTTAATCCTAAAACAGCCATTCCAACAAAAGAATATATACCATAACAAATATTATTATAGTTATTAATTTCTAAATTAATTTTATAATTTCTTGGAATAACTACTATTTTATTTTTTCTTAAATCTCCAAACTCATCATACGTACGACCCAGTAAATGTTTATTATCCTTTGTAAACCATGAAAAACTACTACAATCAAATTTCATAAATATACAACCCCTCTTATTAAGACTATAAATATCTTCTAACGTTATATAATATTATATATATGGAACTTTAATTCCAAAAATTCTAGTTATTAAGCTGCATTTAACAAATCTTTGATTAGAAGTAGATTTTAATAAAATTAACATGAAGGTTTTCTAAACAATATTAAAAATAAAAAAATAATAGAAGCCATTATATATGACTTCTATTACATGATAATAATTTATGTATTATAACACTTATTTAGTGACATTTACTACAAGGTCGTCTTCCACCACATTTTTTAACTGTTCCTGTGATTATTTTTTTACTTCTTTTTAGTGTATAACATTTCTTACTAGAATGATAACATTCACCATTAGGTGTGTAATAAACCTTCTTCTTTTTATCTGTATTATGCTTATGAGGCTTATGAGGTTTAATAGGTTTTATTGTTGGCTTTTCAGTAGGTTTTACTGTAGGTTTTTGAGCTACACCTTCATTATGTATTTTATCTTTATCTTTGTCTGTAGGCTTTACAACTGATGTACTTGATTTATCATCTGTATTTGTTGAAGCATTATCTCTAAAGTTATAACTTCCTTCTTTACAGTTAAACTTTATATCTTTTCCATCACTTGTAACAACTACACTACCTGATTCATCAGTTCTGTAAACTTTTGTTCCTTTAGCTTTTAATCTATTCATAGTTGATTGATTAGGATGGTGATATTTATTATCCTTACCACAACTAATTACTGCATACGTAGGATTAACTTTGTCTAAAAAGGCTTGACAAGTTGATGTTTTACTTCCATGATGACCTACTTTTAATACATCTGCTTGTAAATCTAAATTGGCGTTAACCATTTCCATTTCACTTATAGCTTCAGCATCTCCAGTAAATATAAAACTTTTATTTCCAAATCTTAATTTTTGAACTATTGAATAGTTATTTGTACCTTGATAAGTTTTATCTTTAGGTGCTAATATTGTAAATGTAGCTTTGCCTAAATTATAGTTTGTACCAATAACAGGTTCAGTTATTTTAAGATTTTTCTTTTGAGCAGATGTTACTACATCTTTAAAAGTTTTTGTGTTAGCTATTTTTTTAGACATTAATAAAGTATCAACATCAAAGTTATCTATAACTTTATCAAGTCCTCCAATATGATCTTCATGAGGATGTGTTCCTATAACATAATCTAATTTTTTTACACCTTGTTTTTTAAGATAGTCTACAACTAATTTATCATCTTCATTATTACCTGCATCAATGAGCATATTATGTCCATCTTGTTGAACTAATATAGAATCTGCTTGTCCCACATCTATATAATGTACTTTTAATATTCCTAAATCATTATTATTATTATCTGTGTTACTCGTATCATCTGTATTGCCTGTATTGTTTGTATTATCTGCGTTGTCTGTACTTGCATCATTTTTATTATCTGTAGTATTTGTTTCTTTATTATCCTCTTTATCATTATCTACTGTTGAATTATTTTTGTCATTTTCAACAACTTCAGGTTTAATTTCAGTTTGCGGTTTATCCTGAGGCTTAACTTCTTGAGGTTTAGTATTAGGTTTAGTATTAGGTTTAGTCTGAGGTTTAACTTGTTGATTACTGTGTGTGTTTACCCCTATAGTTTCCTTTACTTTTGTTGTACTAGAATTATTATAACTATTCAGACTATTAGATACATTCTTTACAACATTTATTTTCCCTTTTGTTATTGCTGACTTTGAACCTACAGATTTTATACTTGTTTTTATATCTGATTTTATTCCAGCAACATTTCCTTGAACTTCTTTTACGTCTTTTATAACTGATATTGATTTTTCTAAATTTTGTTTCTCTAGATTCTGATTTTCCGTTTTTTGCTTTTCGTCAAATTTTGACGAATTTTGTTGTTCTTGAGTTTCCACAGAATTTTTAGTTATTTTAGCTGGAGTAGGTGCTGTAGGTTTATTTTTTCTACATCCGTACAAAGCAACCACTAAAAATAGCATGGACAAAACTATGGCCAGTTTTTTGAAATTCTTTGTCATTTGTTAAATTCCTCCTAAATTATTTTGTAGACTTTTAATATAATACTATATTTCGAGTTAAAAGTAAAATAATTTCTATGTTATTTAGTTTTAACCATATTTGCTTCATCTTTTATTATTTTACGTGAATTAACTATGTAATCCTGTAAATAGCATATGAAATAACATATAAATACAACAAAACCTCCTAATATAATTAAATACTAGGAGGTTGAAAAATGCTCATTTAACTGTATATTTATCTCTTAAATAATTTACTGAAGAATCCTTTTTTACTTTGATCTTCAACGTGTTGTCTACGTTCTTCCATATGCTTTTTTAAACTATTAACTAACTCAACATCATCATTTTTCATTTGTTTAGATAGATTTTCTGTAGTGGCATTTATATGAGTCTTTAAGTTATCTATATTTTCATTAAGCTTGTCCTCAACTGTCACGGATATATAGTCTTTCATATCCTTCTTTGTATTGTCTAAATATTGTTTTTGAATATTTAATTCTGCTGATATGCTTTGAGTTATTTTTTCAGATATATTTTTAGTTACAGCAGTAGTTATATCTTCAATCATTTTTTTCTGTATTAATTCAATTCTCGTTTCCATCTCCGTCATAATAGCAGTTGCTAAAGCTTGGAATGCTATAGGATCTTGAGATTTCACTTGTTCCTGAAGCATAGTAACATCTTTTTCTGAACAATATTCTTTCACTTGATTTATAGTTAATCCATCTTTTTTTAATAGTTTTCTTATGTATTTTAATTTTTCAATATCTTGTTCTGTAAACTGTCTATTTTGTCCTGAACGCTGTATATTTAAAAAATCGTCAAAACAATCACACCAATATCTAATTCTACTAGTAGGTTCTTCTAAAATCTGGGCAACTTGTTTTGTACTATAATATAATGGCTTACCATTTATCTGTTTTTCAGATATTTCCTCATAATCTATATCGATATATTTTTTTTATTCTCAGGATTGTTGTTATTTTCCATCAAACTCACCTCATATATAATTATATTATATATACCTTTTTAAAGCAATTACTTTACATTAACTTTAACACTACTGTAATTTAACTTTAATATTCCAATAATCTAACTTTGTTTAACTTTAATATGCACTTTATTCTCAACTGCGCTTTTACTTTAACATTCTTTTGTAAGCATTGATATATCTAATTCTAAATAACTTTAACGTATGAAACTAGCACTTCAAGTGAGATTAAAGTAACTTTTTAACTAAAAAATAATAGATATCACTAAAAAGTAATATCTATTATTATAATTATTTAATTGAACTTAAAATATATCATCCCATAAATCATCGTCTTCTAATAAATCATCAACTGATTTTTCTTCAAGTGTTTCAACTTTTGGTTTTTGTATTTGTTGTTGAGTTTTCTTTTGTACTGCTTCAGGTTGTTTAGTATCTATATCTGTATGTACTTTCAAATTAGATAAAACATTGTCATTTGTTTTATTTTGTTCTTCCTCTTCTATACTTTCTTTAAGTGTTTCTATAGATTCCTTTTGTGGTGGTCTACCTGTAACAACTATAAAATTGTGTTCTTTGCTATAAGCTCCAACAGTGTATTCTTCTGGATTGAACATATTTTCTATTTCTTTTTGGTTATATAAACCTTCTTGAGTTACTATTCCAACATATTCACATTTAGAAACGTCTTCTTCTGATGTAGCGAATATGCTGCTGTTTAGTGCTTCAGCTATTGATACCTTTAAATCACTATTAGCACTTGGCAATTCATAAAATACAGTTGAACCTACGCTGGTTGCTAAGTTACCAATTTCTTCTGCATCAATTCTACTTTTCAACTCTTTTGATGGAATATTCTTAGCCATGTTCATAAATATATCAAATTGTCTAGCAAACTCAATATTTATTTCTTCCTCATCTTTTTTGCTATTGTTGTCTAGCATATATATAGAATTTATATTTTCTAATTCAGCAATTTCATTCCAACATTCTATTGCATTCTTTCTGTATCTTTTTCCTTCATCATATGCAGGTAGAATACAAGTAATATTTATTATTTTATTAAATCTTCCGTTCTTTTGTAATTTACCTAATGCTTTTACGATAGTTGGTGTGCTTCCACCACCAGTACCTCCCCCTAAACTAAATAGGAAATGTACTACTTCTGAAGTTCTGTATTTTAATATCTCGTCCATTATTGAATTAATATTACTCTTTAATAGTGCTTTGCTCTTTTGTCTGTTCTTACCAGTACCTTGTCCAGCTGTAATAATGTACATATTATCATTAGCAGTTTCTAAATCAGAAAAATCATCATAATTACTATTTATATAAAGACCTACATATCTTTTATCTTTTTTTAATATTTCATTAAGTAATTTTCCACCGGCTTCACCTATACCTACAAATAATATATCCTTCTTTTCCATAGTATTATTCCTCCTTATTTAAACTAAATTCTTCTTTCAATAAATTCTTCAAAGTATTAATTCCACATTCAGTAATGAAATAAGTATTAGAACGTCCTGCTTTGAATCCTAATTCAACCAGATTATTCTTTAAAAATTCATTTAATGTAGCTCTTATTTTCATAGAAGACCATTTGTTATCTAATGCTTCAGTTAAATCCTTTATTGTATATGATTGAAGCTTGTTTGTTTTTTTATCTTTATATAACCTTCTTAAGATTGTTATATCATTCTTATTTGTAAGCATTTTTTCCCAAACACACCTTCTTCCAACTATATTACATTTATTTATATATATTATAAACTATGGTGAAAATAATTACAAGTAACTATATTTATGTGTGTTTTAGTTATATTAATCTATATTAACTTTATTTTCACTGATATTACATTACATTTATTTATATATTATTATATTTACTTATATATACTTTTATTTTAATAAATTAAAATAAATTTACTTATATTTATTTTATATAAATTATTATTTAGTTTTATATAAATAAATATAATTATATTAACTTATATATAGTTATATTTATTTATATTTAAATTAAATTTAACTACATTATAGTAAATTATACTAAATTAAAATAAAATTAGTTAAAAAATAAGAGTGAAAAATTCACTCTTATAAAACCCTTTAATATCCCTATATTTATAAGTTTATAAACCAAAATATAGTTTTTAATAACTTATCTATTCTTAAAATTTAATATCTAATCCTGATACATTAGTTAACTTACTAATTAAATTAACATCTTCAATATAAAAATCAACAATATCTTCATGAGAACAAGTAGCCATCCAGCATTTTTTATCTTTAAAAAAACATAAATCTTCTGGTAGTTCAGGTTGAAGCCATCCAAAAAGAGAATTGCATTCATTTTCTAGTATTTCTTTAGCATTAGAAGTAGTTTTATAATAATATATATATGCAGTATTATCTTTCCACAACTTCGTTGATGGCCATTCGGACTCTTCTTTCATTTCAATTAACGAATTTTTGAGTTTATTCATTACATTAATTAAATTTTTACTAGTATCCAAATCTTTGTTAATAACTAGTATAAATGAATCTGAATATTCAAATGCAATATCTAAAAGCTTTTTATATGTTTGTGCTTTTGGATCATTAATTATATACAATAATCTCACTCCTTTTATTTCATAAAAAATATATAAATATGATGTTTCCTTTTGCAGATTATAATGTTAACATTATACATATTTACCTATGCCTAGTTCTGTACCTTTGGGGCTACATGCTTTACCTTAAATTCTATAAAATATGTAAATATCTTATTTTTCATTAGAAATTCATTTTCAAGTTTATCTAAGATTAAATTACTAATTTTTTTACATAAAGTCAATATTTGAAATTGCTTTTCATAAAACATATAATAACATTAACCATAATGAAAACAATAGAATATTATCAAATATTCGTTATTATAAGTCAAACAAACTTGTGAGGTGGTAAATTTGATTTTTAAGGTTTTAAGCTACATTGGTGAAAAATTGAATGATAATGGGATAACATGGGGAGTTGGTGCTTCAATATTACTAAATCAATTTGGATTTATAGAAAAGCCTAACGATATAGATATTTTTATATCTACTAAAGATATTAAAAGAGCAGATAAAGTCCTTAAAAGTATGGGAGAAAAGAAAAAATGGGAAAGTTCTACAACATACTCAACAAAATACTTCTATGAGTATATAATAGACGGAGTTGATATTGATGTAATGGCAGGATTTGCAGTTAACCATAATAGTGGAGTATTTAAATATAATTTTAACCATACCTCAATTTCAGAATTTAAAAAAATTAATAAAGTAGATATTCCTTTCACTTCTCTAGAAGATTGGTATGTAATCTATCAATTGATTCCTAATAGAGAATTAAAGGTAAAGATGATAGAAAATTATTTTTTATCAAATGGAATTAAAAACCCCATTTTATTAAAAAATTCCTTAAAGAGCAATTTACCAATAGAAATTCGAGAAAGAGTTAAGAAGATATTAGGTTCATAGTTATAATTTTATAAATAATTTTTTAGGGCATATTTCGGTAATAGTAGATATTATTTTAACAGGTATAGGTGGTTATATTGGAAAAATGAAAAAATATTACTAGAAAAATTAATTTCTAGTAATATTTTGGGGTAGTAATTAAAAGTATACAAATCTATATTATCCGCTTTATATAAGCTTTTATTTCTATATAGAATCAATCATATCACATCTACTTAATATTAACTTTTTAATCCCTTTTCTATACCAATCAGGGCAATTAAACCACTCTATATTATCTATATTTAATCTTAAAATCTTGGTCCAATGTTTGTATCTTGGTTTATTTTTTTCTATAACGTATTTCCCTAAAATCTTATTTTCTAACAAAAAACTTGGGTGTGATTCTGAATACTCTATTAAATCCCTGTCAAAATCATACTCCATAGCATTAGACATTAAAGAATATCCTTGATCAAATAATGGAGCAAATGATAAAATCTTTTGAGTATTATTATCTATAATAAAACCAAAATTTCCTAAATGTCTATCCCTATTTTCTATAATATAATCAAACACTATCATATCTAAAAAATCTTGTCTAAACTCTTTAGGAATCCACTCTGTAACATTTTGAAAACCCCACTTTTTTTTATTAGGTTCTATAGATTCTAAAAAGTATCTAACCGGCAGATACCCCCTATTTTTAGTAGTAAAAATATCACATACTGAACAGTTTTGCTTGTGCCATGTATCTGTCCAATAAGGTATACAATTTAACTTTAATAATCTTCCTATTTCACTTGATATACCTTCTGCAAAATGTTCCTTATCTAAATTAGCAGCCCCAACATTACCTCTTTTATATAATAAAAGCTTGTTTTCAATCCTTCGCCAAGCTTTATTCATAACTCCTTGTGTTGTAAGCTCGGGTGATGATACTTTAGGAGTATTTACTGTACCACCTAAACTTGTATTATTACCAAAAAAAGTTATAAGTCCTAGAGATTCTTCAAACTTATTATCATATAAATTATATTTAGTCCAACATAAATCTAAAGGATACATATCTTTACTATCTAAAGGTTTTATCCAGTAGCTATCATTTAAACTAAAACCATTATTTAGTTTTAGATAATCAAGGGCAGTTGGTTTTTCTTTAAAATCTAAGGATTCTATTAATTTTTCTAAGTGATTTCTATTAGCTGGAATTACCCTACTTCTAAACCAATCTTTTAACCCACCTATGTCATGTTTTAAAATATATGGAATCTTTTCTTTATGAAAACTTTCTTTAATGGGATAATCTCCATTCATATCTAATTTATCACTAAATAATAATACTGGTATCTCCTTATTCATAAGATAAAATTCACTCATATGCTCACCCCATCTACGTATTATCTTTTTTCTCTTTCTAGCTTCTAAATTTAATAGTTCTATCTTTTTTAAATATATTTTTATTGTTTACTATATTTATTATAAATCCTTTTACATACATAGTGAAGACTCTTATTTTAAATAAAAACACACTCTAAAACCTTTTTAATCCTTTTCCCAGCCAAAAATAAGAGAATATAAGTAGTATTATAGATATAGTCAAATATATTAGCTTTACCTTAATATTAAATCTCATTTCTCCCCACTCCCAGTAAAATCTGTGAGCCAATATTCCATATTTTTGTGTTAATTTCCCCCTCCACAAATATTCCTCAATAAAATACACAGAAGTTACAATTATAATGCTTTTAGGAATATCTTTTATTAAAACAATTAAAAATAGTGCTTTAATTTTCTTATATTTATAAGATAAATTCTCTACAACTATTTTACTCATTTTTATGCCTCCCTAACTATAAAACTTCCTTATAATCTATTAGCCCAAACATAACTTGACCTTCATACAAATTATAAATAAGATATTCTTTATCTCTCTGAGGCGTTGCAATTAATCTTTTATAATTATGTAAGTTACTCATATTTTCAAATGAATACATCAAATGTTCACATAGAGCATCTGTTCCTATTTGTTCAGTATTTCCTACAAATTCTATCCCCTTATACAAGTGCTTTGAAAATAACTTGTTCTTAACTAAAAAAATCTCTTTCCCTTTACCTTCAAAAGTACCATTACTTTTTTCATTAAGGCTTGAGTAAATTTGTCCATTATTATTTTGTATTTTTATTTGATATTTTTTAGTATTTCCCATGAATTCTGGCTTTGGATACCATGGAAAATAGTCTGATAAAAATATGGAATGGCTATTTACAAAAAATCTTTTCTTTCCTTGCTGATCTATAGTATTAATTACCCCTGAATATTTTATAGAAACTTTTATTTTCTCTCCTTCGTTATATTTTTCTTGTAATAATATGGTTAACTTATCATCTTTAAACTTAAATTTAGTCTCTTTTTCATTTATTTTGATACTTGATGGCTTCAAGATATGATATAAGTTTAGGTCTAACTTATCCAACTCTGAATTATTAACTACAATAGTCATATCACAATCGTTAGAAACTATATCCTGAAGTTTTAGCTTCATATTATAATTTTCAATTGTAAATCCATCACTTAATGAGGATTCTTTCTCATAGTTTTTATTAATATTGTCGTTTTCAATATAATATCTTTCAGGATTATACTTTGATCCAATAAAATAAGATGTAAAAATAGCAACTACTAAAAAGCATAATATTATTTTGTTCCTCAACATTAACGATTGCAGCTCTTTAATGTTATATAACAAATACAGTATTAATAAAGTTATTAGATTCCAAAATGCAAAGTGATAGAATGTTAGTTTATCTAAAGAAAACAACTCAAAGGTGCTTGGTAATGGATCTATTTTCATAATTGGCGTAACCATAGTAGGCTCTCTATAAAAATTATTTGTAATTAGAAAAAACAAAATCATTAGTAGATAAGAAAAGATTCTAAGCCTGAATTTTGATATTGTTTCACCAATTAAAAGTCCAATAGAACTATAACAAAAAAGTGCAGTAATTATGTTTAGTAAATACATCAAAATAAGATATAAAGAATATTTAAATGGTCCCTTCGCTATAATGGCTACTGCAACTACTATTAAAACATTAATCATTATTATAATTAAATTTATAATTGTACTAGTTAAAATTTTTGCTAGAAATCTTTCCCCTTTAGGAATATTAAGTACTTCAAATATCTCTTGATTACTACTACCTATTATTTCATTTATAATCAAAATAGGCATATATATTAAATTTATTGGTAGCCAAAAGGTTTTTAAGAAAGTAACAAGATTCAATCGAAATTCCCCAGATATCCTTGAGGTCCATAATTGCTGCTGCAAACCAAATATAAATAATAACAACATTATAATTATGATAAAATTTCTATTTAAATTTAAAAACTCATATTTTAATATTGCCTTGATCTTTCGCATAAATTTCTCCTATTCTAAAATAAGAAGCTAACCTGAAGTTAACTTCTTATTTATTATTATATTCTTCAATCATTGAATTTTCATTTTTTACCAATGTCATAGCACTTACAGTTTACCTCTAAACTCATTAAACCTAGTTCTGATACTTTCTTTTTTTATTTATTGTATTCTTTATTTATTATATATAATAACATTTCATGGATATATATGTAAATAAAGTAATTCATATAATATTTATAATAATCTATTAAAATTAAAGGTAAATTAAATAAATCATATAATATATATAATAAGAATCAAATTTGTCAAAGATTTTTTAAAATGGAGGATATGACAATGATACTGAAAAAACATAAATCATTATTAATTATTACAATAGTATTCTTAACTTTATGCATTATCTATTTGATAATAAATAATACAAGGTCTAAAAATTTTTCAGACTTTATTGGACCAAATGAACAGAAAATATCTAAAGTAAGTATGATGAATGGATCCACTGGAAAAGAAGTTTGTACTAATGATAAAACTAAAATTAAAGAACTTATTACTTTACTAAATAATGCACATTATAAAAAAGCATCAGATCAAAAAAATATAATTGGATATAGTTTCTCGTATATTTTTTATGTAGGAAATGAAGCTATTTTGAAAATATCGGATAGTGGAGATAGAATGATGATAGATAAGGTATTTTATGATGCAATAGGAAAAGAACCTGCTGGGGTAAAAAATTGGTATAATTCTTTGTTATAAGTTAAATAGACTTGTTTATGTAGAAATTCAAGAAAGAGTTAAGACTATTTTTTTAGATAGTCTTATACATTTTAATAGCATTAGACTTATATCCCTTCCATTCTAATTCTATTTTTTCATTAGATATAAATCCTTATTTTTCCAAAATCCAAGTGCATTTTCTTCAATCTCATTAAGTATAAATTCTATAGAAGTAAACTTCTATAGTTTTAATTTTTTAGTTTTTTAATAAAAGAAATTATTTTTCTTACTACATAAATAGTTATGGGGATAAAAAACATAATTACAATTATAGACATTATATCTTGGATTGTATACATCATAATCTTTCTCTCTCCTTTCTAGAAGGTAATGGGTGATAACTTAGCTGAACTTTTATTTTATTTCGTAAAATATTCAAAAATAGTGTAATATATATTTGCATATTAACATATATATATATAAATGGAAATATAAATGCGGGAGGTATATGTTTTTATGTTAAAATCAAAATCGTATAAAAGAAACATATCCAAAAATAAAAGCCTTCAATTGCATGAAGGCTTTTTTAAATTTCGTTCCTTATAGGATTATTGTTTTTAATATTACTTATTATCCTGTATTTTAATAAAGTACTTTTTCTTAAAAGCTAATATATACATAAATAAAATAAATATAGTTGAAAAGAAACCTATACCACTGGTTAGGGTAGCATATTTATGGTATCTATAGGTTAAATTGTTCATAAAACACATAGTCCAAATAAACGTTAAACATACAATAAAAACTAGATTGAGAATTAATGGATTATGCTTATTTTTAATAATATATATAAGTTGTAATATTACATATATAAAACTAATAATGCTAAATTTAATTACCTCATCAAATCTTATATTAACGGGTATGTCAGCTCCTATAATTACATCATAAGTAAATATTAAAACTGCCATAATAAATAAACTTAATGCAATAAAAATATTAATTACCTTTTTCATAATAGTTGTCTCCTCTTAATCTTCATATACTATCTATATCATTTCTAACATAGACATATCTATATTTTTATAAATCATTTTCCAAAAATATACTATATATCTTTAATTAAATTTTACCATTAAAATACATAACATACAAATTTCTATCATAATATTCCTAAAAATTATAAACTAGTAAACCTATTCCTCAATATATTAAAATTTTATTATTAGTAAAAAAGATATTTAAATAGCTTTCCTAATTACAATATCATATTTATAAATCATAAAAATTTTAAACTCCCTATGTAAAATATTGAAAAGAGAAAGAGATTTATAAGCTATGATTGGCTTAAATTATATAATAATCTCTTTCTTTAAGATAACTATGGTTGGTTACCTATCTTATAACATTGCTCAGATACTTTTGTAATCTTTCAAAATCACTTTCAACTAAATGAACATTCTTTAACTTAGTATAAATCTCATACGCATCATTTTTAAAATAAAAATTCTTATAATCTCTTAGTTTGTTATGACTAGACAAACAATCATTTAGTTTACTTTTAAACCTTAATATTTGTTGTCTATTTAATTTTCTTGATTTCATAGCATCTCTGAACATCTCTTTGGTATCCAAATAACATAATCTAACATTTTCATCATAATACCTTTTAGCTTCTTCTTTTTCATGCTGTCTTTTTAATTTCTGTTCCTCATAAGTTAATTTCTTAATTGATCTTAAAAATTTTTTAACTCCAAGACTAACTACAAATGGTATCAAAAGAAAAAATATTACTTTGGCAAATAACAATATTAATACTAAGTTATTTTGAAATGGAACATCTCCCATAATCTCTTGAAATAGGGCAACTATAAAATAAAATACACCTACTATACCTAGAACCCCTAAAAACCATTTAAACGTTAAATTTAGAGCATGTACATCATTATTATTTTTCATATCTTTATCCTCCTTATCATCCTTAGTGATATGTACTGTATATCAGCATCAAGCTAATACACTAGAGGCAAATCTATTTAAAGTCTAGATATGTTATCTTAAAATCATTTATGTAATATGGCTTATCTGGGATATATGGTTTAATTATTAATACTTGAGGGAAAATTTTTTGTTCATCAATTTGATATTTTTCATATTTCTTTAACGATTACTGATTTATATTCTGTAGTACATTGCTTTTCTAATAATAGCTCTAATATTTTATAATCACTTTTATTAATTTGATTTATCATACCGCCCTTAGTGTTTAATATATACTATGCAATATATAAATAACTTGTTACTATTATTCTTTAAGATTACTAATAACCTATTAGTAATCTATTAATAAATTAGAATTAATTCATTATTAGTTGATATCTTTTAAACATGATTTTATAACCAAGATTTTTAATATATTTATTGTTTAAGATTATATCAAGAATTAAGCTTTGGAATATTATTTGTATTTGCATATTTCCATGCTTTATAGTTAAAAAGGCTAGTTTTATGAACGTCAAGATAATAATGAAATTTTCCGATCATTTAAGGGTGTAGTTTTTTACTCATCGTCATCTTTAAAGTGATCTTTTAAGCGATAAGACTTTCCATTAATAGGTACAACATGAGCATGGTGCAAAACTCTATCTAATATAGCATTTGCGATGATAGGATCATAAAAAATATCATCCCAAGCATTGAAATTTATATTAGTTGTTAAAATTGTACTTTTTTTCTCATATCGCATGTCAATGAGTTGGAAGAATAACTTAGAGTCTTCTTTATTTATCGGTAGATAGCCTAATTCATCTATTATTAGGAGCTTGTACTTACTAAAATGTTTAAGTCTAGAATCTAATCGATTCTCTAAATTTGCACGTTTTAATTGCTGTAATAAATCATGACATTTAATAAAGTATGTACTATATCTACGTTTTGCTGCCGCAATTCCTATAGATGTAGCAAGGTGCGTTTTCCTACTCCACTAGGACCTAGGAAAACTATATTTTCTTGTGTATTTAGAAAGCGTAATGTTAAAAAATCTAATATCTGATCTTTATTAATGCTAGGTTGAAAGCTGAAATCAAAGTCTTTAACCTCTTTTTTATGAGGAAAAGCGCCTACTTTTACCATAGATTTAATCATATTTGCTTCTTTAAAATCTATTTCATAAGCTGTAAGCTTAATAAGAGCATCAACAAAGGATAAATTATTTTTAGTAGAAAAATCAATGACTTCGTCTAAATGATTAATCATTTGTTTAAATTTAAATACTCTAGATTTTTTATAAGTTGTGTATATGCACTATTCATTTTATATACCTCTCCTATTAAATTTAAATTTTGCCTAGCTTTCTTCATCATTTATATGAGCTTTTATTAAATTGTTAAAGCACTAATCTCAGCATAATGTTCTGCATGATAATTTAATTTTTGATTTTGTATATCATGAATAGTAACTAATTTTGTGCTATAATACACATGTAATTGATGATCATATACTTGAAGTTTTAGTCGTTTACCTATATATTCTGGTGGGACAGAATATTGGTTTGATTTGTATGAAATCATGCTTTGACTATTTACTTTAACAGATGTGATGGTTATTTTGTAAAGATTTCTTATCTGATCTTTAGGCAGTTCTGATAAGAAATCTTTTTCTTTCTGTAAATGTAATATTGGTATTTTACCTGTTGATGTATGACATTTACTATTAATTCTATTGTTTAAATCTGAAACAAGTTTGTGTAATTGCTCATAGCTTAATGTTCCATTATATGCTCTTATTTCATCTAATAATTTCATAGGAGCTTCTACTTTGGCTTTGGTGTTAGGTCTACCTGCTACGCAAGGGTGAACTTTAAAGCCGTAATCTTTTGCAAACTGTTGAAATTTATTATTTACTTTTCCTTTAGAATAATTAGTTCTAGGTAAATCCATAACAGTTTTCATATTGTCCGTTAATAGTTCCTCCGGAACTCCTCCAAAAGCTTCAAATGATTCATCAAGAAAAGAAAATAACACTTCTTGGGTTTTATCGAGAGATAACCTGTACACTCTAAATCTTGAATATGAAAGTATTAATACAAAGATATTAACATTAATGATTTCTCCTGTGTTTAAAATAAATTCTATATTTTCTTTCCAATCTAGTTGTGCTTGTTTACCTTTACCTGTTTCATACCTCATAGGCGCAGCCTTCGATAGATGTCCTTTTCTTCTGCTATTAAAATAGTGACTAAATTCTGGATGATTGGAGATATACCTTCTAAAAGAAGATTGAGCACAATCTAATCCATAGTTGTCTCTAAGATACTGCCACAGAATCCGTTTATAATAAAATATTTGAATAGAATCTTTACCAAGAAGTTTTTTGATAATAGGTTCAAAATGGTCTATTTTAGATTTACGATTTCTAGTAGTAGGTTTTACATATCCATTTAAATATTTACCTACGGTGCGTGGATCAACGCCAAGTTCTCTAGCTATTTGACTTTTATTTACTTTCAAATTATTTTCCTCCATAATTAAATTTAATTTATGAAGATCCTCTAACTTATCTATTTGTATTTCAGAATTAATATTCATTTGTATAATCATAATTACCTCCAGTTTATTAAATGTTGGTAATTATAGTATTATACATAAATCTAATTCTTACATCCTTAAATGATCACTTTCTTGCATTCCCATAATAGCACTTATAAGTTTTATGAGATTTCATGCTCTAGTTTTAACCTTATTACCTTTCATAGATAAATCTTGAAATTGTTTAATGTATCTTGAATATTTCTTAGTCAAAGGTGTTCTACAAAATGGGCAAATTACTTGCTTTCTATTAGAAATAGTAATATACACAAGTAAGTAATCCTTAATAATTTGGTGTACCACAATATACCCTAGTAAAAATAAATATCTACTAGGGTATATATTTTATATTAAACTCAAATTCTATATAAATAAAAACCTAAAGATATAATACAAAATTTCACTTTCACTTAACTATATAATATACATTATATCACTCTTAGGAAAGTGCATATTTATAGTCTTTGTAAAAAATTCCTTTATATCAGTTAGTTCTTGCTTTTTATAAACATACTTTCCATATCCAAATTGTCCGTATTTATAAGTTCTATCCTCATCATTCATAGGTAAAGTATTATCTGGAAATACTTCAGATATTATATTCTTAGCTCTTGTTGTATATCTATGTGATATTACTTCAAATGTGAATGGATGTTTTTGGTCACTTGGTAAATTCGATTTTAAATCTAAAATTAAATTTTCATAATCTTTCTTCCATCCATCATAAATGAATACTGGAGCTATAATAAATCCCACAGGGTATCCTGCTTTGGCTATTTTTGCACTTGCATCTATCCTACTTTTAATAGATGCAGTTCTTTTTTCATAATCTGTTATTACTTTATTTGTATTTATAGTGAATCTAATTTCTGTTTTCTCATTATGATCTATATCTAGCAATTCATCTATATCATTATATTTAGTTACAAATCTAAACCTTCCATGTTCACTTTTCCCAAAAAATTCAATTGTAGTTTTTAATAACCCACTGTAAGGTTCAATTGGGACTGGATCAGAAGTTGCAGCTCCTTCAAATATAGTTATATCTGGTAATCTTTCATCAATATATTGTTGTGCTTTTTTAAGAATATCTTCTATATTTGCATTAACTTTAATATAAGGTTTATCCCCTAAATTTGTATTCAAATAACAATATTGACAATGTCCAATACAACCACTTAATAGCGGTAGTTGATAATGTGCCGATGGTTTACACGATTGAAATTTAAATCCTTTTTTTACTCCTACAATTAATGTGTTTTTTCCTTCTTTGTAAAATTCCCTAATATCTGTTCCTGGTATGTATTTTTTAATGTTGTTTGAAGATATATTTATTATTTCTACATTTTTATTATCTTTAAACTTATTATATATATTTTTACCTACATCGTATTTTAATGCGTTATTTTGGAATAATATTCTATTTGGTATAAACATCAATCTCACATCCTTTATAATTATAGTATCCTCCTTTCTTATTTATATAATTCCCTTCTAATTTTTTGAATAAAAAAAATTTTCAAATTTTTATCTCAATTAAAGAAATTAAATAATTTCTTTAATTGCTATTTCTTTTTTAACCTTTACCACTACTACATTGCCTTTCTAAACATATCTGTTCCACTAAAAAATCTATAAACTTTATACGATTTCTTCCTTGTATTTATGGTTTTTGATTTAATTAATTTTTATATGTATGATATCTTAATTAATCATGAAGTATAGCATTATACAATTCTTCTGATGGTATGTTCCTATCTTTAATTACTTTATTATATCTATATCCGCTACATATACTATTATGCTTTATCCAAATATATGCATCACCATTGTTTAATTCTAAAAATTTATTATCTCTACGGAAACTAAAAAATTTAATATGCTTTTAAATCAAATATCATTAATGCTCGCTGTTATTTTTTATTCATTTGTGTATTAGTTAAATATCCATTTAATAATATATTCTTAGATTTAAACCATAATTCATCTCATATTTTATACATTAAATGATTTTTATTGATTTGGTGTTGTTCAACTCTTTGAATAGTATTATTATCTTTTTTCTTCACCATAATCTTAACTCATTTATACATACAACACTATAATAATACTACCTTGTCAATATTAAACTCAAATGGTATACTGTTTTTAAAATAATGATATTTATTATGACTATTAGCAAGGATAAAACTAGAACAAATATAACCATTGAAAAAGATTTTAAACAAAAGTTATAAGAATAGCTAAACGTCAAAAGAAAAGTATGAAAAATAAATTAGAAGTTGTTTAAATAACATAATCAATTTAGGTATCAATCCTGTTACTATATCTAAAAATAAAGATATAGTATTTTTACAAAATATTCTTAGTAAAATACAAAAACAAATGATTAATAATAAAAAAAGGAAGGTATAAAATGATTAAAAGAACTTTTGGAAAATTTATAGATGATAAACTAGTAGAAAAAAATATATCTCGTAGAGAAGTTGCAAGGACATTAGGATTCGCACAAAAAACATTCAATGATAAAATACAAAAAAATACCTTCAGGGCAGATGATGTTTTTAAGTTGGCACATTACTTATGTTTAAAATTAGATGAGATCAAAGAACATATAGATTATTAAAATTTAGTCCTTATAAAAACTAAATAAATAAGAATAAATTAAAAATATTGAAGTTACAATTAAAATATGTACTGTGTATCAGCATCAAGCTAATACACTAGAGGCAAATCTATTTAAAGTATAATCTAGATATGTTATCTTAAAATCATTTGTGTAATATGGCTTATCTGGGATATATGGTTTAATTATTAATACTTGAGGGAAAATTTCTTGTTCATCAATTTGATATTTTTCATATTTCTTTTGTAAGATGTGAGAATTAAAAATATAATGCATTTTTCTAATATCCGTTTCATGATCTTTATCTACTTCAATTAATAAAGAGTGCCAAGATTTTAAATTTTGTCCTTCGTCTATAGTAAATTCAATTAATCCATCACCACGACGTTCTCCTTTATCCGTATCAAAGGAAGGTTCTTTAATAAACTCTATTATTTCACCGCCTAATCTTATTATCTCTGCATATACATTCATAAGATAGAGCTGATGAGTTGATATTTTCTTGCCCTTTGTATACACTAATTTCCCTGTATTTACGTCTTTATACCTTTTTATATACTTATGGTCATACAGCTTTTTTAATCTTAATCTAGCTTGATATAAAGCATTATCCAGGGAAGACTTTTGATAAAATATTTTGGCACATTGAGATATAGTTACACCCTTAAATTCTTCTATATATTTCATTATTTTTTTATCTCTAGGCATTAGTACCATAGCACACATAATATCACCTTAAATATATATTTTATTTTTAGTTTTAATCTGAACTGACTTAAATTGCTCCTCATGAAGGGGTAATTCATCTTTTTTGTCATTTTTCAATTTATCCATAATAGGCAATCTTATTACATTATTTTCTTTTTCTTCTTGTATTCCATATTGAGAATTTAACAAAGCATCAAATTCATTATCATCAAATATATCTATATATTTATGTTCCTTATCAATGCTATTTTTTATATATCTTCTAATCATTCTGTCATTTATATATAAAGATTTAAACCAAATTCTCTTACTTCCATACATAAATAAACCTTCACGAGAATCTAATCCCGTTAACTCCGTACTATCTGAAGCTACTAAACTACTACTATCTGTATTTTGGCTAAAACCTATCTTTGTACACAAGTTAGACCTTAAACTAGGATCTAAAACAGTTCTATCTGGTCTTTGTATTCCTATAATTAAAAACATACCCGCTTTTCTAAACTTTCTAGTCATCTCCTTTAACATGTTGTAACAATCTAGTTTCGCTTTATAATCCTTTTCTATTTTCTCTGAATTTGGAAAATAGTCAGCAAATTCGTCTAACACTATATATATTGTTGTCATAGGATGTTCTCTGTTTTTAGCATTGTATTCCTTAATATTCTTGCATTTTTCATTTACAAATACTTTGAATCTCAATTTATATATATCAAATAGTCTTTTAAATAATTTATGAGACTTTTTAATGGACTTAGCATAGTATTTAGTTTGCTTGCAATTTTGAAAACACTCAAAATCACACATATCAGACAAATCACTAAAATATAGTTCTAATTTACTTTCATCAAAATTATGGATTAGATTTGTTAACATTAATCTGATTTCTTCAGTTTTACCACTTCCAGTTTGCCCACTTACTATGGTATGAGGCTGCTTAAACATATCCGCCACTAATCTTTCATAAGTAATAGAATAACCGCTATATAACTGCATAGGATTCTTTACTCTATATGGAACAAAAGGGTATCTTTCATCTATGATTTTTTCTATAACTTGTAGTTTTATTTCATTTTTAAATCTGTTCCATTCTAATTGAATCATGGCATTAAAGTTACTTTCTAATGTACCTTTAATAGCATTTAATTTATCAAAACCTAGGCCATTTGGAATAGACACAGTAATATCAAAACCATAAGAATCTTCAATCTTTATATTTTTTATATTAAAGGTATCAAAATCTTCATTTCTTAGTTTGCTTGTAGTCATAATTTTATACCATTTAAACTTAATTTGAGTATCTTTACTTGCTTCATTTAAATCCTTTGCAATTCTCATATATATGCTATTTTTGTTGCTACTTAGTTCAGCTATTACATCTGATTTTAAAAATGATTGTATACTAGATAACTTTTTATTAAATTCCTCTATACTTTTGCCTATAGGAATACTTACAATGCAATCATACCCATAATGTTTTTTAAATATATTTAATATTTCATAGGATTTATCTGATTTATTTTTAAGACCTAACTCCAGCATTAATTTATTCCATTGATACTTAAATCTATTTATATTTCTTTCCTTAAATTTGTCATATGCATACATTCCAAGTCCTGCTATAGCTAATTCTGTAATCATCTTACCCCTCCGAAGAATTACTCTTTACAATTACAGTAATATTTTAATCATCGCAACTATTATACCTACTGTAGCAATTTCAGGTACTTTATAGGCATTTAAAATTTCTCCTATATTATCATTATTCTTTAATAATAAACCTATTGTTTCAAAGCTTATTAATCCAACAGTCAGCAATATACCACACTTCATTACAGGAAAACCAAATGTACCATCTATAGCAGTATAAGATTTTAACCTATTAAAAATTTCTATTATTTTATTATCCATACCATTAATTAAAAGATTACTCATTAACATAATATTCACCTCTTAAATTCATAATTACATATTTTCACCAATCTTCCTCATTCCCTCTGTTGTAATGTAATAAGTATTTTGTTTGCCTTGTTTTGATCCATTAGCTATTAAATTTAGCATGGTTAATAATTTTAATATATTTCTTACTTGTGATATAGATAAATCTATGCTATTTGATATTTCTTTAACGGTTAATGATTTATATTCTGTGGTACATTGTTTTTCTAATAATAGTTCTAATATTTTATAATCACTTTTGTTAATGGTCATTTATCATACCTCCCTTGGTGTTTAATATATACTATGCAATATATAAATAACTTGTTACTATGCTTCTTTAAGTTTACTAATAACCTATAAGTAAGTTATTAATAAGTTAGGATTAATTTAGTAATA
>NC_015419.1 GCF_000204565.1 Clostridium botulinum BKT015925 | reverse complement strand
TATCACAAAGAGATAAAAAGAGGTGAGACAACAATAGATGACATTAGAAGAACAATTATTTTGGATGGAATTAGAACACAGAGAAAAGAAAGCAAAACAATTTAATACAAGCAAAGTTAATCTAAACGCAGAAGGTGAGGAATTAAGGCAAGTATTAGCTAATATGCAAGGCAAAGAAACAATAAGTAATAGAGAATTTAAATACATATTGTATTGTATGGATTACAACAATTGGACTCTAAAAGAGATAATACAAGCTACAAAACAGATAGAACGTAAAAGCATAAATGTGTTGCAAATAGTAAGTTGTAGTAAAGAGATATTAGAAAGATAGGAGAAATACATATGAATGATATAGAAATACATGAGAATGATATTATTTTTGAGAATGGAATGGATTGGGATAGTTTTTATGAACTAGTAACTAATATTGAACTTATACAAGAGTACAAGAATAATGAGAAGGAAGGTAAATAAACATGAAAATAAATAAGGATTATAAAAGCACAACATTAACAGAATTTAAAAAGTTGGTTGCTGATTATGAGAATTTAAGAGGGGAAGAAGGTAGCTTACAGGACTATATTAGTACAATAGATTGGTTTAATTTTATGTGTGACAATGAAACAAGCTTTATTGCAATGCAAAATGGAGATGTGTATATAAATACAAAAGATTGGGATATAGATAATACCCATGCATTTAAAGATTTGGTTAGTTATGAAATCTATAATGATAAATTGATTACACATAGGCTTAATGGTAATAGTATTTATAATAAAGCTTATGATCTACATGGAGAAGATAAAGAGAAGTGTATGGGTAGTGGCAATAGAAAGTTGATAAAGGATAATAAATATATAATTAAAGCTAAAGAAATATTAGATAAATATAATTCACTGGGAAATATAGGAGATTCAATTGATTTAAGCAATACAATAAAGCAATATGCAAAGTTAAATAAGATACAGTTAAAATGTAATAAGCAAGGCAATAAGTTTTATTTAAGTACAAGCAATATACAACAAATCTTAGATACTAGAGATATAGTAGCATATGAATTAAATAATAGTGAGTTGTATACTGTAAGGTTTAGCACAGATGGTTTTAGTAAGTATAAACTAGATAGTAAATTACATTCAACATATTTAAGCTAATAGATTAATTCTATTGGCTTTTTTAGTATATATAAATATAAATAACCCCATATATAAAGAAATCAGCGCACATTCTTTATATATGGGGTCATATAAGTATTCACTTAAACAGGGAAAATTTATTCATAGAACCTTTTGAGGTACTAGTTGGGAATACTGAAACACTTAGTATAATATGTTTTATTGCGTTAATATTAATGTTCTATAAATAAATATGAATTCCTTTTTTATTTTTACAATATAATTTAACTTAATATATTATAACAAGAGGGTTTGAAGTGTTATAGTTGGATACTATTCTTTTTATTCGATACTACTTTAGCAAAATAGCTTCAAAGCGTTGGTATTACTAGCGTGTATCGTATTTCATGTATATTCTAAAACTAACCTATTAAAAAACACGAGAGTCTCAAAGCGTTGATATATAAGGGTTTCAGCATATGGAATAGTTTATTCGATAATATTATTGATATATTAAAATATTTAATTAGAAGTTATTTTGAAATTAAGAATTATTTAATTAAAGTAAATCTGAAAATCATATAAGTTTTAGAGCTTTTAAAAAAAAGTCGAAAAATGGAATTCTATGTAAAACATTTTGTTGAGTTAATAAATATAATATATTAACTGACTATAATTTTAAAATTACAGTTAGTTAATATATTAGTTTAAGGAGTTTTTTTATGATAGAAAGTATGGAATCAGCTTATTCTAAATTACTTGTTCCGTATTATAAGTATTTAGCTAATGGACGTCCTTATGAAGAGGCTAATTCATCAATATTAGATGAATTAAAAGCAGGAAGATATCATTTTAATACTGAGGGGGCCATGGGAGTTTCACCTATAGGAGAACCCCTAGTAACTGGTAATGAAACTTTATATGTTGGGAATACTGTATTAACCAATAATACAAGTATAACTCGTAAAATGAAATCTGAAAGTTTTACTAAAAAAGTTACTTTTACTGGAACTAATAGAACTGTAATGGGATTAAAGGTAGGGTGGAAAAGTTCTGTTAAGGTTATTGCAAAATTTTTGGGTAATGGTGTTGAAGGAACTGTAGAAATAGGTGGTGATTTTAACTTTGGAAGAGAAACATCTCAAACTAATTCAAAGGTTTTAACGTATACACTTCCATCTCAAGATATATTAGTTCCACCCCATTCTAGAGTAGAAGTAACTTCTGTATTTAATAAGGTTACTTGCTCAGGAAAAGTTCAGTTACAATCTACTGTGAAAGGTCAAGATTTTATTACACTTTGTTTTAATAACTGTGATGATCATATAGATAAAGATGGCACATTTAGATATGTTCCATTTGATGAATTAGCGAAAATAGCAAATATTCAACAATTTAGACCTAATGAAAAAGGTTCAGGAGAAATGAGAGTTATGGGAATTGCAGAATATACTGCTGAAACTGCAACTAATTTCATGATAAGACTAAGACAATTTGATTTAAGAAATAAAAATATAATTTCATCTGATAGTTATAATATAAAACCAATTATTAGTGATTAAATTTAATTTAATATAAGGAGTTTTTTTATGATTAAAAATATAGCGGATGCTTATAAAATATTACCAAGTGTTTTTTGCCAAAGTAAAAACTGTGAGGACATTATTGAAGGATCAGATTCAAGAGTAGAAGATGAATTAAGAAATGGAAAATATAATTTTGATATTATAGGTCAGTCGGGACTTAAACCTATTGGACAGCCGACGATTACTAAAAATAATACTATGTATGTTGGAAACACTAGATTAATTAATGAAACTAGTTTAGATCAAACAATGAGGACTGAAATTTTTTCTAGAGAAGAAACCTTTACTCAGTCTACTAAAACTATTTTAGGATTTAATATAGGAATAAAAGCTTCTGGAAAATTTACTGCTAAGTTTCTGGAAAGTGGAGTAGAAACTTCAATAGAAGTATCAGCACAGTTTAATTTGAGTAATGATCAAACTACAACTAAATCCGAAACTGTTACGTTTACAATTCCATCCCAAGATATATTAGTTCCATCAAAATCTATAATTAAAGTTACAGCCATATTTAATAAAGTTAGTTGTAATGGAAAAGTCCAATTACCGACTACTGTAAGGGGATATGATTATATTGATTGTTGGTCTACAGGAGTGCCAAATCCAGGTGGTCATCCTTGTGTAAGTGGTACGGAAAAAGTACCATTTGGTAAATTGGCTAGAATGGCTAATTCCTCAGACTTTGTACCCGTAGCAAATTCGGATACAGAAATGACAATTATGGGAATAGGAGAGTATTCTACTGATACTGCTACTAACTTTATGCTTAATATAGAGCAATTAGATCTAAATGGAGACAAATTGATTAAAAGTAATAGTTACGTTATAAAACCTATTATTAAAGTTATTGATGAAAAAGTTATAACTGAATGATAAAAAGCAAATAAGAAGCCTTTCATGGCTTCTTATTTATATGATTACAAGAAAAAAGTAAAACAAAAATACTTATGTCTTACTCGTGTAAATAAAAACATCTCTTTTCCTTTACACAACAAGACATTAATTAGGAGTGTGAAAGTTAACCAACAAATGAGGGTTTAAAAGTATTTTTATATTGAAAATGTGTAAATGAAATCAAACAACCATTTTGTTTACAAATCGATTAGGATATGATATTCTATTCATAGAGATTGTAAACGAAAGGGTGTATTAATAATATGATTTACGGATATGCAAGATGTTCAACGGATAATATAAAACAAGATATAACAAGACAGACAAGAGAATTAAAAGCACTAGGCGTTGAAAAGGATAATATATATTTTGAGTATGCAAGTGGTACAAAGGTTGATAGAGAGCAATTAACAAGACTTATGGATATAGTTGTTGAAGGTGATATTATAGTTGCCACTGAAGTAAGTAGAATCACACGTTCAAGTAAACAGTTATGTGAGATTATAGAGTTTGCTAAGGATAAGAAGATTAAATTAATATTAGGAAATTTTGTAGTTGATTGTACAAAAGAGTTAGACCCAATGACAGAAGGTATGTTAAAGATGATGGGTGTATTTGCAGAGTTAGAAAGAAACATGATAAGTCAAAGAGTTAGAAGTGGAATGGCTAATGCAAGATCCAAGGGGAAGGTAATAGGTAGACCACAAACAACCATAGAAGATATTCCAAGTAATATTATTAATGCTATTGAATTATTAAAGGACAAAAAATTAATAAGAGTGAATGTGCTAGAATGTGTAATATAAGTCGACCAACATTAGATAAGTATATAAAAATTATAGAAGGATAATACCTTCTTTTTTTATTGCTTAATTACATACAGGGGGGTACTTACTCATATTTGATTAAATTTAAGTTATTGGGAGAAGGTAGAGTACACCAAGTCACAGACCATTACTAGAATTTCAGCGATAACACAATCAATAATATGGTATAATATTACATATAGAAATATTATAAAAATATGAGGTGTGGGGAATGGATATTGGGTTACTGGAGAAGGAAGTACTTACAAATGGCTTAAATGCTACATCTAAAAAGTACAAATTGAAAAAAGATAAGATTAAAAAGTTACTGGGGAATAAGGTTGAGAATGATAAAAAAAATATCATAGAGAAGAATAACACAACTAATGATATTAAAAAGAATACTTTAAAAAATAATATTAAAGATAATATTTTAGATAATGATATTGTGAAAGAGATTTCAACAGATGATATTATAAAAGATATTACAAATAATAATATAGATATAGATAAACTAAGGATGTTAATTGAAAACACTGAGGAGATACTTAGAATTGTTGAAAAGTATAAGTTGCATAGGATAAAAATAACTAATGATAGATCCACAGTAACTACATTGAGGATTAATGAAGAAGTCTATGGATTGGTGAAGGAGTATTCAAAAAAGAATAATGAAACTATAACAAATATAATAAATTGTGCATTAATAGAATATTTAGAAAGTCATTAAAGATAACATTTTAATATATTATATTTTTCATATATGTAATATTATTGATGAATATATATAATATATAAAGTTTTTAATATTATATACGAAATGGTATAATATACTACTTGAATTTCAGGAGGAAAATTATGAAAAAATTTTTAAAGCACTTATTATTGAGCTTATTATTATTTATACCATTTATGGTTAGCAAAGCTACTGTTTCTTTTGCATATGTAGATGATCATATTCAAAACAATACAAAAGATACTGCTTATGAACTTAAGGAAAACACATTACAAGATGTATTATCACAATATAACAGAAGAGTATTTAATTGTTTTTTAGAAAATTCTAATGATATTGGATGGTTTAAAACATATCTTTCTAATGGAGATAAGACATTAACAATTAACATAGACGTTAATAGTACTATTGAAGTTATTTCTGAAAAAGATGATAAGGTTGTATTCACAAGAAAATATGGAAGAAGCATAGCAAAGCAAGGCGAATTTAAAATAACAGAAAACGGAGTTTACTATATAAAGGTAAAGCCAAATGAAGAAGTGAATAAAATACAAAATTTTACTATGTTAGTTGGAGAACCAGACTATTCAAGAAAATATTTTACAAAAATATTAACGAAAAATTATATATAAATTCAAATTATACGACATCCGATACAGTAAACTTTGATTTATCATATGAAGATACAATTCCTAATGAAGCTATAGTATTAGAAGTATCTCTTAATGGAACTGAAACTAATAGATATGATGCTTATAATAAAGTAAGATATATTAAATCTTATAATAGCCAATGGATTAATGTACCTGGTGTCTCATATTTTGATAAAAACATTTTAAATATAAATGCACCAGTTAAATTAAAAACTAATTGGTCATTTAAACATTCTGCATCAGATGTTGATGGAGTATATGCTTTACAACCTTCAATTAGATTTACATATCTTTGCAGGGATAAATATTAAATAATATTACTAAAAAGGTAAGATTCTAAATATAGAATTTTACCTTTTTAATAGTATTATTTATTTTATATAAAAAATTATGTTTCATCTGAAAAATAAAAATTTTAATATAGACAAAAAAATTTCCATTTGAAAAGAATTATGTTATAATCTATTACATAAAAACAAAATAAAAAGCCCTTTCAACTCTTACAAATTCAACTGCAATTGAGCTTGTAAGCCGATTCAAATATGTACTGCAATACATAAAAGAACGTTAGAAAAGACTTATTAATTACTATTTAATTATAGAATAGATTATACATAATTAATAAATGAATTTCAAGCACTTTTTAGTATGAACGTACTAAGAAGTGCTTTTTTAATGCTTAAAAATATATAGACGTGGCTTGTTTTCTATTGTATAGCACACTAGAGAACGTTAAGAGGGTTACACATTAGAGTGGATTATAAGAATTTAATAAGTTTCAAAATTTTATTTTTAATACAATTGAATATTGAGAGTTGTTTAATAACATACTAATATGTTTTATTTGAAGGGTGAAAATTTTAATGTTTATAAAAAAAAATTTCCATTTTAAAAGAATTATGTTATAATCTATTACATAAAAACAAAATAAAAAGCCCTTTCAACTCTTATATATAATGCTACCAACATTGTATATAAGCCAAACTTAGTATGTGCTACCAACACATAAAAGCCGTTAGAAAGAACTTATAATTACTTTATTCAATTATGAAATAAAGTATAACAAATTTATAAGAGAATTTCAAGCACTTTTTAGGTAGTATCCTAAGAGGTGCTTTTTTAATGCTTAAAAATATATAGACGTGGCTTGTTTTCTATTGTATAGCACATTAGAGAATGTTAAGAGGGCTACACGTTAGATTCATTACTTAGATAATAAAAAACTTTAGAATAGCAAATAAAAGCAATTTAAATTACTACCATATAGGTATAAAAATATATGGAGCATGTCCATGTGCTAATTATGGAAGGGAGATAATAATGGTAAGTACTGTTTTATTCTCTATGTGGAACTGACACTATAAATCATGGTGTGATAGAGCCGACGTATAAAATCTATTCGGATACTATTTACTTTCTATGCTTATATAAAATAGTAGACGTCAACTGGTGGACAAGCAACCAGTATAAATAAACTTGCGGAGGTTTCATGGTCGAAAGACGGTAACTGTGTAACTACTAAATAGTGGGTATTCTATGGGCATGATATAGGATATTAAAGCACTTTAAGACAAGCATAGTATTGATGGGGCATGACAACTCAAAGCCATACATTAATAGTTACAATCCCTTTTTTAAGGGATAACTATATCCAAAACACTCCAATCTAAAGCCATCTCGTATCCTATGTTAGTTATTGAAATAAATAATATTAATCTTTTAATAGTTACTTAGAATTATACATATTTGATAATTTTACATAAAATGATAATATATAGGTATTACTGTAAAATTAAAGAATATGGAGATTATTATGGAATTGATTAATATACTTGAGCGAAAGCACTTCGAGAAACACCTTTTTCCAATATATAAAGATTTATATAAATTTATATATTCTATCATGAATAATCACTATTTAACTGAGGATGTATTTCAAGAAACTTTAGTAAAGGCATATGAAAAAATTAATACAATTAGAGATATACGAAAATTTAAAACCTGGATCTTTTCTATAGCAAAAAATGAAAGTTTATGCTGGATTAAAAAATATAATATAGAAATTTTAAGTGAAGATAGTTATTTAGAATTGTTAACATGTTTTTCGAAAAATGTTCCAGAAGAATTATTGCTAAAAAGTGAAATGAAAGTGCAAATAAAAAAAATTATTAAAGTGTTAAAACCTGTTGACCAAAAAATAATGTATTTAAAATATTATCGTGATTTAACTTTAAATGAAATATCATTAATGCTAGACATGAATAAAAATACTGTTAAAACGCGTCATATGAGAGCAAAGAAAAAGATATATAACCATATTGTATATGATAATAATTTGTATACATTTAAATAATGTATATAAACTTGTAAAAATAAATGAAGAAAAATATTGTATATTAGTAATTTATTATGATTTGTATATAAAACTACATAAAAGTGAAACTTTTACAAAAGAAAATCATCTTATATATGAAAAAATAATATTAAGAGGTGATTAAAGTGAAAAAAATATCAAAAATAATTTTATCTGCATTTTTATGTACTTTAGCATTTAGTATTAGTTCTTTTGCTTCTGAAGTAAGGACTAATACAGATAAAATTAATGTGTCACAAAATAGTGAAAACATAAGACTAATTACTAAAGAACAATATTGTAAATCGATTGCGAAATCAAGAGGTATATCTGTAAAAGAAGTTGAAAAAATTACAAACGAAATCATTGCTAATCATAAAAATAGTATAAGCCAAATGGATGAATTATCAGTATCTAGATCAATGCGTTGGGGAACTACTGAACCAGATGGAAAGGGTGGATATTATAATTTTGGTTGGGTGTACAAACGTGTAGATGCAGGTGGTGGAATGATTGTTGAAGCTAGTGTACCAGTAATTATATATAACTATCATTCATATGCAAAAGAATTTATTGAGGTCAATGTAGATGATTGTTATGCACATGCAGTAGGAAGTGGAAGTTATACTTATCAATCATTTTCAGCAAAAGCTAAATTGATGAATAATAAAGTTCATTTAAATGCAACAGGAGCAGTACAAATACAAACAAATGTTGCAAAAAATATAGGAATAAGTATTCCGGAACTAGCTAGTTGGGGATTCAGTGTTTCACAAGACCATTATGCTAGAAAAACAATAACTATAAGTCATGTTGAAAGCTTATATTAGTAATTGTATGTATAAAGGTTGTTCAAATTTATTGAACAACCTTTATACTATTTTGTATTGTATTTAGTTCAGTTATGAAAATATAAATTATAATACGTAGAGTATAATTTATATTATGGAGGATATATATGTTTAAAAATAAAAAAGTATTAATTATATTTACCTTAATAACTTTTTTAGTATGTTTATGTGTTGTTATATATGTAAGTGGAAGAAAAGATGTTCCGAAGTTAACTGTAAGTTATAATGAAAAAAATATACAAATAGGGCAAGGAGGTTATAGGTGGAAATCTAGAGGTAAGTTCAAAGAACATTCAATTGATAGTTATGCAAGTATATTAAGTAAGCTTTCACCTGGAATGAAAGTGTCACCTAATGGACAATTAAAATTAAATTTTGATTATCAACCTAAAACTATTACTTTAGGTGGTGGAAATACTACTGATGGAAAAGTGATAAACGATAATGTTATAAATATATCAGATTATGGGACTGGAGTGTACTTTTTAGATTGTACATGGGAAGAAGGAAATGTAACTTATGTGATTTACGTTGATATACATCATTAGGCAATATATTATTATAATAATATTTAAAGTGTTGTAATAGTAAATAGATATTAGTTGAGATTTATATTTTTATTATATTTTTAAATTTAGAATAAATGAATTAGATACATACTTCCCATAGTAATTAACTTTTTTAATTACAAATGGTGCTAAAAGATGAAAATAAATATTAGTAAACCATTGACAATAGAAAAAATAGTAATAGAATACAATATAGGGTACTAATTCAAACTTGTATATAAAAATATATAAATAATTATATATAGTGTTTTGGATTAGTACCCTAAAGCGATAAATGTTAGATGTTTCCCCTTGGGGAAAAGCAAGCAACTTGTTGCGAAGTTAAAGGGGGGAATGGACATAGGTATTAATAATCTAAAAGCTGGAGAAGAATTTAAAAACTACAAAACATTATGTGACTGCATAAATGTAACTGTTAAAAAGGGTGGTAGAAATTTAAAGCTACAAAAGCAAGATTTAAAGAGATATTTTGATTGGATAACTGAAGGTAGGAAAATTATAATTAAAGAAGTTTATCTAGAGCCAAAACCTAAAGTTGATAATAGGAAGAATAATGGTAAAAGTGAAGGTAGTAGAGGTAATAACAATATCTATGGTAAGTATGTAGATAATATCTTAATAGATTATTTTATTGAGCATTTAAAAGAACATGATAATATAGTTTTAAACTTTACAAATAGAGAAATAGCAGAGTTAACAGGCATGATAAATTTAAATTATAATATTACTTGCAATGATAAAGATAATTTTTATAAATACTTGTTTAATAGTACAACACCAGTAACAAGGACAGCTATCAGAGATGTATTTAGAAAAGTGCAAAATATTTTGAAGCACACGATAGATAGTAGTTTAAATAGATTACAAAAACAAGGTTATATTAAATTTAGTAAAGGTTATTTATTATTGGAGAAGCAAGAGGATAAGAATAAAACTATTAATAGATATGCTTATGATATAGAAACAAAAGCAATTAGAAAAGTTGAGAATGACGTTTTAAAAGAAATGGGGATTACAATAGCAAATAAAAATTATAATGATAAACTAAGAAAAGAATATTACAAGACAGTAAATGAGAGAGTTAAAAAAGTATTTAAAAGTGATTTTGATACTAAAATAAAAGGTTATTGGACAAGTTACAGGATAGACACTAAGGAAATACAACAAGCCATGAATTTTACAAATACTCAACTTGATGAAATAGATAGATTGAAAATTATTGACGTTACAAAATACAGAAAATTAAAAGAGGTTAAAGTTAATAGTTCTAAACTAAAACAAGAGTTAAACGAACTAATAATTCAAAGTGTTAAAAATAAAATAAATAAAGACAAGATAGATATTGAACAGGAAATTAATAATCCTACTTTAGGATTAACCAATCCAATACAACCAAAATGGATTATAGATAGAATAGATGGTAAATATCTTGAAGATATAGAACACGTAATAAAGTATGTATTACAGTTAAATGCTAAATCTATTAAGTTTGAATTAGAGAATATAAAAGCAAAAGAAAAAATAAAAGAACAAAAACAACAAGATCAACAAAATCAAGATAATGATAGTTGGTTGAATGAATTAGATTAAACCCAAACCACGTATATTAATTTATATGTGGTTTGTTTGTATTTTAAGGCATTTTAAAGGCGAAGGGTATAAAACCATTAAAGGGTATGTAAAAGTGCCCCAGAATTAATTACAGAGCCATGAAGGGATATGAATAGTGGATAAGTATATAATATCAATTTTATAAATAGAGAGCATTTTAAAGCGTTTATTTAATATTAGTATTGATAGGGTAAATGGCTGATAAGTAAGCAATAACAAGCAATTGTTTAGATTATAGATTAGGGGTAATAGTATGGAGAAGATAGGTATATATTAAGCACACGAGCCACACACAATAGGATTAATATTACCCCCTATTAGATTATTTGATAGGAGGTAAGTTAGTATCACACAAACAGAAAAAATCAAACCAACAATTTGTGGGTTTGATAACTCAAGAAGATAACGTTAGACAACATTGTCCAAAGGTGAAAACTTACCCTTTATTGGCTCATTAAATGTTGTACTAGCCGTAGATAATAAAGTCAATAAAATTCTTCTTTTATTAATAGATATTGATATATTTTAAAGTGCTTGTAAGTGGCTTAAAATGGTCGTTAATTTGCACTCTAAATGAAATGTAGTAGCATTAGCGTATAATTTATCATTAAACATAATATAATCAATTCTAAGAGCTTATAATTTGCTTTGCTAAATCTTCTTGAGATTTACTTGGAGCTACGAAATTATTTCCAAGCTCCTCCTTTTTAATAAATTGGTGAGTAAGATTATCTGACTCTAAATACGAGTTAGATTTAAATACTCATAGTTCTTTTTATTTATCTATTTAAAGCTTTTTTAGTAAGTTGAATTATAAGTTGTTGAGTTTCTTTATCTAATTGTAAAAACATTTCAATAAATTCTTTAACCTCATTATTAGTATAAAGCTGTTCTGTTGTATCTATGAATATATCTCCAGTACCATTTATTAGCCAATTTGGACTCACATTATATATTCTACATATATCGTTTATTGTTCTTGTTGTAAGTCCTCTAACGCCCTTCTCTATACTAGATATATGATTCTGAGAAAGTCCAAGTGATTTTGCGAATGTACTTTGATTTAAACCTTTTAATTTTCTTAATTCTTTTATTCTTTCATTCATTCAATAACACCTCTTTGTGATATTGTATCATTTAAAATTATCTCAAAACAATATTATTTTATAAATAATATAAATAAACACTTGAATTTTATCTCAAAAGGATATAAAATACAAAATAAA